>CAWVWD010000170.1:0-8148 GCA_963933585.1 uncultured Saprospiraceae bacterium | reverse complement strand
TGTCGGTTCTCCGAACCTTTAGTCATCAAAATAGGTACAGCGTACCGAATCCGTTTGTAGATAAATGACAATATTCCCAATTTTGAGGTTCGGAGAACCGACACCGTTTGTTGCGACTAATGGTTTTAAATACCCAAATCATTTCAAAAAAATCGTTTGAACCGCTCTTGCATGAAAGGAATTAGATGCTTTACTCATTAACTGCGGTAGGTCAAAACCAAAAGCCTGTAAATAGGCGTGTGTGGAATATTCGGCTTCGGTAGAAGTCCAATAGTAAGCACCGACATCGCTATCCAATGGAATTCCGCCTGCTTTGCTAATTAATTCGTTGATGGTTTCTCGATTATCTCGTAACATTTTCATTTCTGCTAAAGTCGGCATTCGCCATCCTTTGACCATTGTCGATACGTCGATACTAAAAAAGGATTCGCATCGCATTTTTGCATCGTTCCAATCGACATATTGAGCCGCATCGTTTTTCCCACAGATGAGTAAAGAGTCGCCATTTTCAGCAATAGAAAATACAATTCCGCCTTTGACAATATCGCCTATCGCATAATCTTGTGCCGCAAGAAAGAACGGTGCAAGTAAAAAGAAATTTATGAATAATAGATTTTTCATATTTATCGGTTTTAGTTTTTTTGAAAAATTAATAAACAAGATACTGGGAATTTAGATTAAAAGCCAAATTTTTAATTTTCAAGCGTTTGGAGAGGTTTCAATTTAAACTGAGAATTGCTGCATTAAACCATAAAAAAAACGATCATTTTTCAATTGAAAAATGACCGCTTTTAATTATTTCCAAGTTATGTTATCTTCCTAAATGTACCAAAAGCACCGAAATATCTGAAGGCGAAACGCCACTGATTCGGCTTGCTTGTCCAATCGTCATTGGTTTCAGTTGATTCAACTTCTGACGAGCTTCCAATGATAATGATCCTAATGAATCATATTCGAAATCTTCCATTAAACGAACCGATTCCAAACGACTCATTTTATCAACCATTTCTTGTTCTTTAGCAATATAACCTTCGTATTTTATTTTGATTTCTGCCTGATTTTTGAATTCTCCATCATAGTTCTTGATAAAATCATTCAAGGCAGGAAATACTTCTTTTAAGCCATCAATAGACACATGTGGGCGTAACAAAACTTGATGAGCTTTCATCGAGTGTTTGATTTTTGCACTTCCGACAGATTCCAAATAGCCATTTACGATATCTGGTGTAATACTCGTTTTCTTAAAGAATTTTTCAATATCAACGACCGCTTGTTGCTTCGCTTCTACCCGTTCCATTCTTTCGTCCATATTACGAATACCCAATTTCTTAGCAATCGGAGATAAACGCAAATCTGCATTATCCTGACGCAATAAAATCCGATATTCGGCACGAGAAGTAAACATTCGATAAGGCTCTTCTGTCCCTTTATTGACCAAATCATCCAATAAAACGCCAATGTACGCATCCGAACGTTTTAGGATAAATGGTTCTTCTTCGTTCACAGATTGATGCGCGTTAATTCCTGCCATTAAACCTTGACAAGCGGCCTCTTCATAACCCGTTGTACCGTTGATTTGACCTGCAAAAAATAGATTTTTTATCAATCGAGTTTCTAACGATAATTTCAATTGTGTTGGCTGGAAAAAATCATATTCTATCGCATAACCGGGACGGAAGAATTTTACATTCTCAAATCCTGAAACCAATTTCAATGCTTTATATTGCACATCTTCTGGCAACGAAGTCGAAAATCCATTCACGTAAATTTCGCAAGTATTCCAACCTTCCGGCTCCACGAATAATTGATGTCTGTCCCGACCAGAAAAACGCTCAATCTTATCTTCAATCGACGGGCAATATCTCGGGCCCAAACCTTGAATTCGACCATTAAACATTGGAGAACGATCAAAACCGGTTTTCAACATTTCGTGCACTTCCGGACTTGTGAAAGCGATATGACACGGACGTTGGTTTTTTAGTTTTGGGGTATCGGTATAAGAGAACTTACCGACGTCTTCGTCGCCAGGTTGTGCTTCCATTTTTGACCAATCCAACGAACGACCGTCAACTCTCGGCGGCGTTCCCGTTTTCATTCGTCCGGACTCAAAACCCAACTCTTCCAACTGTGCGGTCAAACCAACTGCTTGACGTTCGCCAGCTCTTCCTCCACCGAAACTCTTTTCGCCAATATGAATTTTACCATTCAAGAAAGTACCGTTTGTCAAAATCACAGAACTTGACTCGATTTCCATTCCCAACTGCGTTTTCACACCTTTTACGACACCGTTTTTAACGACCAATCCGACCACCATTTCTTGCCAAAAGTCAATATTCGGATGTCCTTCCAACATTTCTCGCCATTTCGCAGCGAATAACATTCTATCACTTTGTGCTCTCGGACTCCACATTGCAGGCCCTTTTGAGCGGTTCAACATTCGAAACTGAATCATCGTATGATCCGTAATAATTCCCGAATATCCACCCAAAGCATCTATTTCTCGCACGATTTGCCCTTTCGCCACGCCACCCATTGCTGGGTTACAAGACATTTGAGCAATCGTATTCATATTCATTGTTGCCAATAAAACTTTCGAGCCAAGATTCGCCGCAGCTACCGCTGCTTCGCATCCTGCATGACCCGCTCCCACCACAATTACATCGTATTTTTGGAACATTTTTTTTCTAATTAGAAATTAGTAATGAGGAATTAGAAATATTTCCTTCAAAATTCCTACAAAATTACAAAATGAAAAGGAAAAGGTTCAATAAAATTTATTATGTAAATAAATAACCATTAAATTATTCTACTTACGGTTATAAATACTGGTAATTTAACATTACTTCTCAACTTTAAACATTAATATTTATCTAAATACTCAAGATATTGATAATGTTTTTCATGTATATGATTATAAATGAAAAATATGACTATTAGACAATTCCTATAAAATTATCCATTTTTTTTAGTCAAATGATGGCTTGCTCTATTGTTTTCAATGCGTTCGACCAATGAGGGAAATCATCATTCGATAGAAATGCGGAAATTATCAAAAACTCATAAAAATATAATGGTTCAATAATTGCCGATTATAAGGTATAAAAAGAGCCGTTTATTCCAAAAAAAAAGAAGCTATTTCACTTTTTGTAATAAACACATTACATATATGAAAAAAATATTATCTAAAATAGTTGATTATGAAAAAAGGATTTATACTATTTATTGTTTTTTCCCTTTCCTTTTCTATTTATCTTACCGCTCAAAATGTATTAATTACAGATGATGAAACCTACAACTCGTTGAGCAACAATGCTATATTCGAAATAGCAGTACAGGGAAATAATAAAGGGATTTTGATTCCGAGAATGACTTCTGCACAACGACTTTCGATTAATACTAGTCAAATTACAGATCTTGGATTATTGGTATATGATACAACAACAAAGGGTTTTTGGTATTGGAATGGAGTTGTATGGAAAGAAATCGAGGCGAATAGAATCGCACTAATTGATACGGACGGTGATACTCGAATTGAGGTCGAAAAGAATCCAGATGAAGATATTATTCGCTTTGACGTTGATACTTTTCCGATTGCAACTTTGGATAAGAATGGTTTAAATTTAAATGGTAGCTTATCGCTAATGTCCGGTATTGTCGTCAATGAAATTACAAACGATTCCACGATTCCGCTAAGCGATACAACTTTGGTGACGGCTAAGGCAATTCGACAATTCACGGATAATCGGACCTATATCTCGGTTAAGGAATATGGTGTCGTTGGTGATGGCATCACGGATGATTCTGACTCTTTAATGGTCGCAATTATGAATAATCCGAACGGGACTTTATTTGTTCCTGATGGTATTTATTTGGCGAATTTTTCGATTGATACGGCAATTACATTGATTAGTTATTCCGGTAACGCAATTTTCAAAAGTGAAATCGCAGGTACCGCAGTTTTGACGGTTAATGCAAAAACGAATTTATATAACTTGACGTTTGACCATAGCGATTCTACGACTGATGGTTCGGATGGACTATGGAATAATGACCACGATATCGTAGCTCATAATTGTACTTTCATTGGGCATGAATTGAATACAAGTGGGAATAGTTCTAACTCGAATTTCTATAACTGTACGTTCACAATACACGATGCAGGAATAACGAATCCGCCGAGTTTTGGAACAATTGCTTGGAGTCCAAATACGACTTTTAACCATTGCTTATTTAATGGTACATTCGGTGCAGATGTACAAGATAGCAAGTTTTACACCTGTACTTTTGATGGAAAATGGGGCGTTCACATGCCAGAAGGTGCGATTAATAATTCCGGGAGTCCATCGGGTTTTGAAGGTAATGCGGAGTTTCACCATTGTATCATCAAAGGAAATGATTTTTACGGCATTGGTATTGGAAATGATGCACATCCTAAATTATATCATTGCACTGTAATTGGCCATACTTCGGCAGCTTATGCTAGAACACAATCAACTTACGAAGCTTATAATTGCTATTTTGAATCAACGCTTTTGACGGCTGGTGGTTCGGCTTTAGTGATGAGTAAAATGCTGACGGCCACGCATATTTCGCAAGGCTTGCAAGCTTCGGGTGATTCTTATTTTTCAAATTGCACCTTCACAGGTGGGCAATATCACCTGAATATTCCTGATTTGGATACGGTTGGGCAGGCTTATATGAGTAATTCTTCTTTTGATATGAATAAAATCTACGTTGATATGCAAGTTTCGGGCAACGGCGATAAGGATAAATATTTGACCGAAACTTCCAATTTTGAAGTACCTTACCAAAACATGACATTGATTTCCGGCGAGATTTTAAAGCCAGAATATTCTGCTGCTCATGTGACTTATTTAGATGTTGCGGGGAATGGCAGTGCCGTTAATAATATTAGGATTAGTAAGCTTTTTGGAAATAACAAGGAATACCCGTTAGGTTATCGTGTGATTATTCGATGCGGACATTTGACGAATACAGTAACTTTAAAAAACGGTTATAATACAACAATTGGAACCGGTTTATATACTTCGGCAGGAAAGGATTTAACGATTCATCAAGGTGAAATCGTCGTGATGGAATATATCAATAATGCATGGTGGCAAACTTCAAATCTGGGAGCATTAAAGGCCATGAGCGGCGTCGCCATTGACGAATTTTCAACCGATGGAACGTTGATAGACAATAGCAACCTAGCTGTTCCGACAGAAAAAGCGGTGAAGACTTACGTAGATAATTTCCAAAAAATTGAGTCGCATTTGAATATTACCGCTAATGGAAATTTAACTTTTAACTTACCGGCTGGTTACAAAATTACGTCTATCGTTTCAGAAGAAAAAAATAGTGTCTCGGCTGGTAATATTCAATTCGGAATAACAGCAAACGGTAACGAAATTACAACAGCAATTGCTATTTCGGGCAACGATTTGACTGATTTTTCAATTACAAAAGGTCTTTTTAGTTTATCTAATGCAAATACGATTTTTGTTAGTAGTGATAATTGGGGAGGTGGGAAAATTGATATTTTTATAAAAATAGAAAAGATAAAATAAGAAATTATTGGATTATTTGATACCAAGTACTCGGTACAAAAAGGAGTAGGTGACTTTAAGTCACCTGCTCCTTAACTTATTCTTTTCAGTACTTTCAAAGTGTTATTTGGATATAAATTTATAAGGTTTGCAGAAATTATCAAAAAGCCAAAATTTGTTTCATTATTTTTACTTAATCGTCCGATGTATAAACCAAAAAGATGAAAAAAATATATACTTTTTACCTCTTCCTTTTGTCAATGACCGTTTTGAATGCACAGCAAATACAGATGCATATAACTGGTGTGACCTTGATGGTTTCAGATAGTGTAAAAGTCAAAATTGATGGTAATTTTAGATTGTTTACGACTGCTCAAATTGATAATGATGGCTTGATTGAAATTGGCGGTTACTTTATTAATAGCGGCACTTCTGACTGTTTTATTAATCGAAATAATAAGGGCGAATTGTTATTAAAAAGGACGACTACGCCAACTTTTATTTCGGGAAATGTACCTCTTTATTTTGAAAAACTGACATTGAATAATCCACAAGGAATTGATTATGGCAATGATATTTTCATTGAAAATGAATTAGAATTTATTAATGGAAAATTATATTCACCAAATGATTTTGTCACTATTTTAAATCATAATGGTAATGCTATTATTGGAGCAAACGATACCCGTTATATCGTTGGTAAAATGCGGCAATACACGATCGATAATCAATATTACGATTTTCCGATTGGTTCACAAAATGATTATGAACCTGCGACTTTAAGCATTCACAGTACAGGAACGAGCAACTTTATCGAAGCCGAATTTATAGCCGAAACCATCGCTGCAACGAACCTTATTTTGGACAGCACCAATATCACAACTTTTCTAAATTCGGGTTTTTGGCGGTTTGGTAATCCAACTGCAAATGAAGTCTTTTTTGATGTTGCCACAACTTCAAACGGGCATACAAACGGTGGTAATACAGCTGCTGAACATGCACTTTTTAGACGGACAAATGGTACTTGGGAAAATACAGGAATACACAACAATGCAACGCAATTTGGTAATTTGAATAATGCGATTACCGCAAAAAGAAGCGATGTGCAAGGCTTAGGCGATTTTATCATCGGGAGAGGAGAGTATATGGTAGCGACGAATCCATTTTTACATGATAATTTTAAATTTATCAACGCGTTTCAATTAAGTTCGGATTTGGATATCGAGTTTATTGGTCTTGAAAATATGGATTATCAAGTACATTTGATTGATCTTAACGGAAGGATTATTGAAACCCAAAAAGCGAATAATTTTTCTACTTCAAAACACGTCAATTTCGATGTTTCGAATTTAAATACCAATATTTATATCCTCGCTATTTCGACCGTTGATTTTCTATTTACAAAACAGATTTTTATTAATTAGGAAAATAACCGAAATCAATCCAACCATTTCAAAAAATCCTCTTCGTAAGCAATCTAAAAACATTGAACCTTCCAATATTGGTAAATCCATTAGGGATTCTAAATCCCGAACTTTTATGCTGAATAAATGATGCTTCACCCTTTCCTCAGTTGCCTCGAAAAATTCATAATAACTAATATGAATCGTATCTAAAGTCATTATTGGCTTGAAAGGTTATTCATCAAAATCCCACTTTTGTTCTAATTCGTAAATCGTTTCTTCGATTGGAAAACGTATTATTGGGGTTTGAACTATTTCTGGACGTTCTTCAAAAGTAACTGGACTAAAACCTGTAACGGTATCAATGAACGTGTAATTTTAAACAGATAAGAAATAAGCTACTGAATAATTTTTTCATAAAAAGATAATAATTTTAGTTTACTAACCTGATGATTTAACGTCGATTCATAGAATAGTTACAATAAAAAAAAGGTGACATCTTTTGCAAGATGCCACCTTTCGGTATTTTATATTAAGATTGATATAAAATCAAATCTTAGAATTTAACTCTCAATGAAGTGTTCCAAGTACGACCGAAGCCAAAGAATCCACGGTTATTGTAGAATTCGTTAACATTAGGTGTTGTAGCATCATCTAAAGTATTTGTATCTAACTCAGCAATGTAAGTTGTATTCAATACATTGTTTACATTTAAACCTAAAGACAAGTCTAAACCTGAAACAGTAAAGTCATAGAATAAACCAGCATCAACTAAAGCGAAAGATGGTAATTGAACAATCTTCGCTACATCAGGATCATTGAAATCAGAATCTGTTACATCATAATCTGCAAATAATCTATCTGCCAAGTAGTAACTTGCGTAGATTTTCAAACCTTTTATAGGCTTATAGTTAGCAGCGATACGGAAAGTAGTTTGAGCAGCATCACCTACTTCTAAACCATTTGCATAGATCGTCAACTCACCTTCTGGCTGTTGTGTATCTAAGTTTGTACCTGTTGCTGTGAAATCATCTGCATATTTCCAATTACCCAAAGAGAACATTACATCAAATGATAATTGAGAGATAGGCGTAATTGTACCTTCTATCTCAAGACCTTGGTGTAATTGTTGAATATTTCTAAATAAGTAAGATACATCTTCACCATTTACATTTTGAATCGTACGAGAGAATTGA
>CAWVWD010000169.1:0-8153 GCA_963933585.1 uncultured Saprospiraceae bacterium | reverse complement strand
TGTAGGTACAATGGCTCAAATTCAGGGTTTTGTATATGGTGTTAACTTACGTGGAAGTGGATTAGACTTTACGGTTATTGATCGTTATGGAAGTGGGATTTCAGTATTTGATTTTGGTCCTATTTCAAACTATACCGTTACAGAAGGTGATTATGTAGTAATGAATGGTACAGTTGGTCAATTTAATGGTTTGACACAATTTAATCCAGATTCAATCATGTTAGTTACTGGAGGTCATCCTTTACGTTTACCAAACGTTGTAGATTCATTAGGAGAATTCACAGAATCTCAATTGATTAAAATTGAAAACGTAACTTTAGTTGATCCAACACAATGGAATAATTCAGGTTCAGGTTTCAATGTAGATATTACAAATGGTACAGATACGTTAGCAATGCGTATTGATAACGATGTTGATTTATATTCAATGATGGCACCGACAGGAACATTTGATGTAACAGGTCTTGGTCGTCAATTTGATAATTCATCACCTTATGATAATGGATACCAGATTTTCCCTCGTTACGTAGCGGATATCTCTCCATATAATCCATCAGTTGTCGTTGCTTCTTATCCAGCTTACTCAATCGGAACGGTAACAACTGTTGGTATGGACGGTGTAGCCGATTCTTTAGGTGTTCAGTGTGAAATTACTGGTGTTGTTCACGGTATAGATATGCAAGGTGGAACAGAGATTTCATTTACAACTATTGATGCAACAGGTGGAATTGGATTGTTTAGTTCTACAGACTTAGGTTATACAGTAGTAGAAGGTGACGAAGTCACAATAAAAGGTACAGTCGGACAATTCAACGGTTTAACACAAATTTCTCCGGATACAATTACATTAAATTCTTCTGGAAATGCTTTAGTAACAGCTCCAACCGTAACAGCTTTAGATGAAACAACAGAATCTCAATTAGTTACAATTACTAACTTGACATTAGTTGATCCAGCATCTTGGGATGTAAGCGGAGGTTCATTCAATGCAGCGTTTACAGATGGCGTAAATACATATGCAATTCGTATTGATAGCGACGTTAATATTGTAGGTACAACTCCTTTTGTTTTGGCAACTGATGTTGTGAAAATCACAGGAATTGGTGGACAATTTGATAGTTCAAATCCTTATGATGACGGGTATCAATTATTCCCTCGTTATGCAGCTGATATTGAAGTTATAACAAGTACAATAAATAGATTGAGTGAAAGCGTGAGATTCTATCCGAATCCTGTAAAAGATATTTTTGTTATTGAAACAACAGAAAATATCGAGACAGTTCGTATTACAAATGCTTTAGGTCAAGTTGTGAAAACATTGAATAATGTAAACGGTACAACTACCGTGAATGTAGAAAGATTACCTCAAGGTATGTATTTCGTTACATTTACATCTGATAATAATAGTTATACAGAACAAGTTGTAAAACACTAATTGAATTATAAATGAACTGGTCCCGAAATTTCGTGGATAAACTATTTGACGGTATTAAAATAGTTTTTCAGGTTTAATAAAATTCAATTTTGTAATAATATTTAATGGCGAATGCTTCAATTATGAAGCATTCGCTTTTTTTATGCTTTTATAAAGTAGCTTTTTTTAGCTGCTGTAGTTTCGTACCTTTTTTTGATAGATAAAGTAGCCGCTATTCCCCAAATCTAAATTTATATAAGACTTCAGAACTTAGAAATTAAAGTATTCGACTTTGATATTAAGTACGTATCCCGAAAATTCGAAATGAGACTTAATTTAAGTCATTTTTTCTCAACGAAATAAGTCATTTGAAGGTAAACTATTTTTCTTTTATTTTGAATTTAAATAAAAAAATAATTTAAAATTTGGTTTATGACTGAAATGAGTTAATTTTAGTTGCGTATTCGTTTTTTAGATAGATGTCTTATATAAGCGGCTACATTTTAATATTAGACATAAATTTTAAGCCAATAAATTGAAAAAAAACCAATAATGAGAAGTTATCACGAATATAACAAAAGTGAAAAGCGAGGTCATAATTTCATCAATGGAATTGTTGCGAACGATGTTATATTGGTGATGGCTTGTTTAAAATCCAAATAGCTATGAAAGTTTATGCCACCGAAAATATTCGGAATATCGTTCTATTAGGTCATGCGAGTAGTGGGAAAACGACGCTTGTCGAATGCATGGTTTACGAAGCTGGTGAGATTTCTCGTCGAGGTACAATAGGAGAAGAAAGTACCATTTCTGACCATTATAATATTGAGAAGGAACGTGGGAATTCTGTCTTTTCGTCCTTAATGCATGTCGCTTGGAAAGATAGTAAAATCAATATTTTAGATACTCCGGGTTATGACGATTTTGTCGGAGAAGTAATTTCAGCATTAAAGGTGGCAGATACGGGCGTTTTGGTATTAAACGCTACTCAGGGTGTGGAAGTAGGAACAGAACACGTTTGGGAATATTCAGAAGAATTTAAAACACCGCTCGTTTTTGTTATTAATCAATTAGATAATGAAAAGGCAAGTTATTCACAAACGCTTGAAGAGGCTCAGGGGCGTTTTGGCGATAAAGTTATCGTTATTCAATATCCTTATCATACCGGAGAAGGTTTCAATGCAATCATTGATGTATTAAAAATGGTGATGTATAAATTCCCCAAAGATGGTGGAAAGCCTAAAAAAGTAGCTATTCCAGAGGAAGAAGCACAAAAAGCAGCTGATTTACAGGAAGCTTTGGTAGAAGCTGTTGCAGAATATGATGACACATTGATGGAAGCCTTTTTTGAAGCGGGAACACTTTCAGAAGAACAATTGACAAAAGGAATAAAAATGTCCATGTTGCATCGGGAGTTATTCCCCGTTTTTTGCTGTTCTGCAATAAAAAATATGGGAAGTGGTCGAATCTTAGGATTCTTAAATGACGTCGCACCGACTCCAAAAGATAGACACGCTTTGTTATCTGATGGTACGGAAATTTCATGTGATTCAAATGGAAAAGAAGCCGTTTTTATTTTCAAAACATTCTCAGAACCACATTTAGGTGAAATGTCTTATTTCAAAGTCTATTCAGGAACCTTGAAAAGTGGTGACGAATTATACAATCATGGAACGCGTTCAAGTGAGCGTTTTACTCAATTCTTCTTACTAAATGGTAAAAATAAAGAAGCTTCGAAAGAGCTTAGGGCTGGCGATATTGGTGTGGTTGTGAAGCTGAAGGGTTCTAAGATAAATGATACGTTATCAGAAAAAGGAAATGAGATTGCGGTAAAGCCAATTGATTTTCCGGATGCTCAAGTTCATTTCTCGGTGATGCCACCGAATAAAGCTGATTTGGAAAAAATAGCAATGGGTTTACATCAGTTAGAGAAAGAAGATCCAACAGTTATTGTGGAACAGTCACAGGAATTAAGACAAACATTGATTCACGGACAAGGCGAAATGCACTTACAAGTCGTAAAATATCGTGTGGAGAAATTATATAATGTCTCCATGGAATTCGGTCAGCCAAAAATTCCTTATCGAGAAACGATAACGAAAACAGCGGAATCTCATTATCGACATAAAAAACAAAGTGGTGGTGCAGGTCAATTTGGGGAAGTTCATATGAGGATTGAACCTTATACAGAAGGAATGCCGCCGCCGACCAACTTAAATGTTAGACGTACAGAGGTTGTAGATTTGGATTGGGGTGGAAAATTAGTCTTTAATAATTGTGTTGTCGGAGGTACGATTGATAATAAGTATATGACAGCAATTATGAAAGGCGTGATGAAAATGATGGAAAATGGACCAATTACAGGTTCGTATGTTCGGGATATTAGAGTTTCCGTTTTTGATGGAAAAATGCACGCAGTAGATTCTAACGATATGGCTTTCCAAATAGCAGGAGCTCAAGCATTCAAAGCGGCATTTAGTGAAGCAAAAGCCGTTTTGATGGAACCTGTTTATGATGTAAAAATTCTTTGTACAAGTGATACAATGGGTGATATTATCTCTGATTTGCAAACTCGCCGAGGTGTAATTACAGGAATGGACGCAGATGATCATTATCAAAAAATCGAAACTCAGGTTCCATTAAAAGAGTTGTATCGTTACTGTTCCTCGCTTCGTGCGATTACGCAAAGTCGAGCAAAACATCATCGCAAATTTGCACATTATGAAAGTGTTCCGATGAATATTCAGCAAGAATTAATGAAAATATATCAAGAATCGGGAGGACATCATTAATCTAATAAATGAGACTTTAGACCACTTTACTTCTAGATTTTAGATATTTATTTTGTTAATTATTAGTAGGAGAAACCGTATAAATGATTAATTTAAAGTTGTAAAACATGAAAGGGAAGCGGTCTATTATAATATAGAACAGCATTTAATTACTTTACTAAACCAAAATCAAAAGTCTTCTTAAAGCTAAAAAAACACTATGAAATTAGAGGATGGACAAAAGGGATTCTTAGTTATTTTGAGCTTTATAGGTCTAATATTTTTTAATGAACTAAGGTTAAATCTAAACGATAATAAGTTACGAAAAGAAGGGAATATCACCGAAGGTAGGATAATCTTGATTGAAAAAAGTTATGGTAAAATGGTTCGTAATTCTATGTATCAGTTTACTATTGATAATAAGAATTATGAAGGGGAGTTTAAACAAAGTACATTTTGCGAGTTTCCCACAAAGAAAGAGAGAAAAAAATTAATAAATGCAAAGGTGTGGATTATATACGACCCAGAAAAACCATCCTTGTCAAAAATCATCACATCAGAATCAGAATTGAAAAAATATTCCGAAATAGTTAAGAAAAGTCCCAAAACATCAAAATTGTTTTTTAAATATATTCGCTGTGAGTAGATGCTGTAAATCTTTTGAGCAGGGAAATTATCTCATTGAAAAGAAAAATTAATACGACATTATTAATTAAATAAGTCGTAGTTTATTGCTTTTCAATGAATTACGGCTTTATATTTAAAGTGATGAGAGAAGCGATTTGTAAATAAGTAACTTAAATATTACTTTTTCTATTCAAAGATTTATTATTTTCACCCAAATTTTAAATTAAACAAAGAATAATGAAACTAACCTACATTGGACATGGCGGTTTTATAATCGAAGTTGCAGGTAAAACTTTGGTCTTTGACCCATTCGTTACACCGAATAAATTAGCAAAAGATAAGATTAACATAGCAGATATTAAGGCAGATTATGTTTTGTTAACGCATGGTCACAGTGATCACGTTGCAGATGCAGAAGCAATTGCGAAAGCGAATAATGCACCTATTATTTCTAATGTTGAAATCGTAACTTGGTATAATGAAAAAGGATTAGAAGGTCATCCGATGAATCATGGAGGAAAGTGGGAATTTGATTTTGGAACGGTAAATTATGTTACAGCAATTCACTCAAGTGTTTTGCCAGATGGAACGTATGGTGGAAATCCTGGTGGTTTTGTAATCACGACGGAAGAGGGTACTTTTTATTACGCTGGTGATACGGCTTTGACTTGGGATATGAAGTTAATTCCGATGTTATATCCAAAATTGGATTTTGCGATTCTACCAATCGGCGATAACTTTACGATGAGTTACCAACACGCTGTAATTGCGAGTGACTTTATTGAATGTAAGGAGATAATAGGTTGTCATTATGATACCTTTGGCTTTATCAAGATTGACCATGAAGCTGCAAAAAAAGCATTTGACGCAAAAGGAAAAAGTTTAACTTTACCTGAAATTGGCGTTTCTTTTGAAAAATGATTTTCAGAAAAGGTTTTAAATCGTGAAAGTATCAAGTAAGTAATATAACATGGGAAAAATAATTGCGGTAGCAAATCAGAAAGGTGGCGTTGGAAAAACAACAACTTCTATTAATTTAGCAGCAAGTCTCGGAATCCTAGAGCAAAAAGTTTTATTGGTAGATGCTGATCCACAGGCAAACTCTACATCCGGCGTGGGCATAAATATTAATACAGTAGAAAGTAGCGTTTACGATATCTTGGTAAACGAAATGGATGCAAAAGATGCCGTCCTAAAAACGGAGACGCCGAACTTATCGTTGATTCCGTCACATATTGATTTGGTTGGTGCGGAAGTAGAACTGATAAATAAATGGCGAAGAGAAAATATTTTGGAAATAGCTTTGAGTGGTATTAAGGATGATTACGATTATATCTTCATTGATTGTCCACCATCCTTAGGTTTAATCACGATAAATGCACTAATAGCAGCAGATGCAGTAATTATTCCGGTTCAGTGTGAGTTTTTTGCATTAGAAGGCCTGGTAAAATTGCACAATACTATTACATTGGTAAAGAAACAATTGAATCCGAAATTGGAAATCGAAGGTGTTTTATTATCAATGTTCGATAGTCGTTTGCGTTTAGCGAATGAAGTAGCGGACGGTGTTCGTCAGTCTTTTGGAGAAAAGGTTTTCAAAACAATTATTCATCGTAATACAAGGGTAGGGGAAGCACCAGGAATGGGTCAACCAGTGGCATTATACGACGCAAGTTGTAAAGGAGCTGTGAATTTCTTTAATTTGGCGAAAGAGATTTTAGATAATAATAAATAGTCGAATTTTGGGTTACGAGTTAGCGGGTTTGACCGTTTCAGCGTAATCTTTTAACGTAGTAACAGTTCGAATTTTATCGCGGAACTATATATTAATAATTAAATCAAAGATGGCTAAAAGGAAACAAATCGGAAAAGGAGTAGCATCAATATTAGGAGGTATTAATTTAGATACTGAAGTGAAACAGGAAAAGGAGCAAGTGGTCAAAAAGCTTGCAAGTACTGTGGCGATGCTTCCGATTGAGCAAATTGAAGCCTATAAAGACCAGCCTCGTCAAGAGTTTGAAGAAACTGCCTTGTCGGAGCTTTCTGAAAGTATTAAAGTACATGGGTTGATTCAGCCAATCACAGTACGTAGAGTAGGGGAGAATCAATATCAGTTAATTTCTGGGGAACGCCGTTTGAGAGCTTCCAAATTAGCACAACTCACAGAGATTCCTGCTTATGTCCGTGTGGCGAATGATCAAGAAATGCTGGAAATGGCATTGGTAGAGAATATTCAGCGGGAAGATTTAAATCCTATTGAGGTGGCTACGACCTATGAACGGTTGATGGAGGAATGTAATCTGACCCATAAATTATTGGCTCAGCGAGTTGGGAAAACACGTAGTTCTGTGACGAATTATTTACGTCTATTGAAGTTGCCGCCACAAGTGAAAACGGGTTTGCAGGAACAAGCACTTTCAATGGGGCATGCAAGAGCTTTGGCGGGAATTGATAATTCTCTATTACAGGTTTTATTATTTAATACGATTTCCAATGAAGGAATGTCTGTTCGTCAAGTCGAAGCGATAACAAGAAATATTTCTAAATTACCGCCATCTATTTTGGTAAGTTTAACGGCTAAAAAAATAGAATTAGGACATGCTTCTCTTTTAGCAGAATTAAGTGACCCAGCGTTGCAATTGTCGCTTCATCGTGAAATCTTGGAAAAAGGATTGAGCGTCATACAAGTTCAAGCTTTTGTCAATCGTCAAAAACAAAAAGCGGAAGAAAGTACGAAACCTAAACCACCGAAAAAAGAAAAGTTATCTTTTGAATTCCAAAAAATGCAAGATACTTTAAGTCATCGTTTTCAGACAAAAGTTGCGATAAAACGTAACGACGATAATGGAAAAGGTCAAATCGTCTTAAATTTTGATTCTAATGAAGATTTCAATCGTTTGTTAGATTTAATTGATGGAGAATAGGTTTACTAATAGAAAATTAAAAAGCTGCTTTTACTTTTGTAAAAGCAGCTTTTCGTGTTTTAGAAGAAAATCAAACTATCGTTTAAAGCTTTATAAGATAGGCGGCATTTCAAAAATACTTTTTATCTAACTCATGGATTAAAAGTATTTTATCCAAAAAAAGCGACTATTTTGAGGTTGGAAAATCTTGATATTGATTCAATATAATAGCAATCTCGAGAAAAATCGGGACAGGCTATTTTTTAATGAATTCGAGGCGTTCTGTTGTCTCTTTTATTTGTTTTACGATTTATCAATTTCTGAAATTTCCTAAGTAGTGCAACTGCTCAAAAGTTATTGATAGTTTATTCTCGTAGAAACCATGTCGGTTTTAAAAACCGACACGGTTTAACTGTCAAGGATTTCTGAACGAATGCA
>CAWVWD010000168.1:0-8163 GCA_963933585.1 uncultured Saprospiraceae bacterium | reverse complement strand
ATTAAATTAAGTACAGAAGAAATAGAAACCTTGGAAGCAAAGTTTGTGCGTGCAATGACAATGACTTTTAATTTTTTTGACGAACAAAATTTCAGATTTCCAACTGAGAGAACTCGTGGAAGCATCAACTTAGCAATGTTTGAAACGGTTGCATACTTTTTTTCTATCAAATCAAATGATTTTCTATTAAATAATCAAAATCAAATTCAAACTAATTTTGAGTTTTTATTAAATGATGAGATTTATCAAGATGCTGTAAAAGGTGGAACTGGAAGTAAATCAAGTGTAATTATTCGCTTCAATCGTGTGCAAGAAATATTAGGAAATATTGATTAATAATTAGATTTTTAAGTTTATAATTCAATCCAAATGATAATTGAAATTAGCCTGCAAAATTTTAAAATTTTCAAAGACAAAACGACTTTTCCACTTCGACAACTCAATCTTCTCACAGGTGTAAATGGTGGTGGAAAATCTACGCTTTTGCAATCGCTTTTATTGATGCGACAATCTATTGAACATGATGAACGGACAACGAATATTATTTTTAATGGTAGTTGTGTGGAATTAGGGACGTTCATGGATATGAAGAATTTGGAAACACCGAGGAAAGAGGCGATAGTTTTCGAATTTAAAGTATCTCTTAATCAAAGTAATAAAAAATGGGAAGGTGAAATTAAATATATTCTTAACCCGAGTAAGTTGGAAGATGCTTTGGCAACTTCAATAGCAAAAATAATTATTAAAAAACCGGAATCTAATGAAAGTCAAATCAATCCTATAACAGATGCTAATATAATTCTCAATAATTTAACACCAATTAGAATTTTAGAATATGAATATGATGCGAATATGTTTTATACAGACACTTATAATACTTATGATAATGCAATAAACTTTCACAAAATCCACTACATCGCAGCTGACCGAATAGGACCAAAACCCTACTACGAAAAAACAACACTCGGAAAGTTCCCAAATGTTGGACCTCGTGGCGAACATACTGCTAATATTTTATATCGTTTTGAAGATGAATTAGTAAATGATAAATTGTATTTAGGAAAAGATGCAAAAACCTTGATGCAGCAAACCGAAGAATGGTTGAAAAAGATTTTAGGTGGTGCAAAATTAGAATTGAAAGGAAAGGAAAGAGAACATACGGTTTTGAATTTATTGTTTAATACAGAAGATTCAGAAGGTCGTTATCGTCCGTCAAATGTTGGTTTTGGTTATACTTATATTTTACCAATTGTTGTTTCAGGTTTGATTGCTAAAAGTGGTGAAATACTAATCGTTGAAAACCCCGAAGCACATTTACACCCAAAAGCACAATCTGAATTGACGAAGTTTTTAGCGTTGGTGGCGAGTTGTGGCGTTCAAATTTTTATTGAGTCGCATAGTGAACACGTTTTAAATGCAATTCGTGTCGCAACACTTCAAAAAGAGATTAATATTAAAAATGATGAAGTGAGTGTTTTGTATTTTCAAAATGATAAAAAAGAGCCTTTTGTTCATTTAGAAATTGACGAAAAAGGAAAAATAGATAATTGGGTTGATGGATTTTTTGACCAACAAGAATTAGATTTAGGAGAGATTTTTAAACTTAGTCGCAAGAAAAAATGATAGCTGAATTTTATATTGTAAACCATTCCTTTCGCTGCCCTGAAAACATTGATATTGAAACCTTAGAGGAGAAAATCAAACTACTTTCAGAAGATTATTTATACATTCGTAAATACAAAGAAACGGATAAGATTCTTGTTAATCCTTCTATCTATGAAGAATGTATTTATGAGGATTTGTCGATTTATGAAATGTTGTTTACCAAAAAAGGAAAAAAGTATTTTGATGGTGATATTCGTAAAGCTTTATTTACAATCCTTGACCGTTCAGAAGAAACCGAAAATACATTAGAAGATATTATAGATGTTTTATTGCCAGAACAAAGTGAAGATTTAGTTCATGGTTTATTGTGCTTACATCAAGTTGAAGAAATTGCCGAACAATTTTTAGTTTATGACAAAAATAATTGGCTGACTTTCCATCGGCATTTTTTAGGTTTATATCCAAAAGACGTAACTCATTATTTTAATGAATGTGTAAAATATTTTCCTAATTTGTATTTTCACGAACGGAACGGACAAACAATTAATAAGATTCTTCCCGGTTTTACTAAGAAGATAATTTATCATTTAACAGCTTTGAATGATGAATTTGAAAATTATAAAAATAAAGATAATTATCAAAGAATTGAAACGCTGAAAGCATTTTCAATTGGTTGTAATTTAGATCAAGAAGCAAGTAACGAAGGTGATGCAAAACGTAAAAAAGATTTGACTTTTGACTTTCCAACGAATGAAAACAAATTAGAAGCGGTTTGTTGTGAACCACACTTAAAACTTTGTAAAAGTGATAATGATGGAGACAGTGAATTTTATTTTCATCGTATTTATTTTCACGAAGGAAAAGGGAATATAGCAGAAGGTCGAATTTTAGTTGGGCATATTGGAGAACATTTGTAAAGTAATACTAATTATAAAGCTATTTCACCGGCAAACTCAACTTAAAAACAGTTCCTTCATCAGATGATTTTTCTACCGTCAAATCACCTTTGTGTCGCAAGGCTATTTTTTTACAAATCGCTAAACCAATTCCTGTACCTTTGAATTCAAAACCAGAATGTAAGCGTTTGAACATTTCGAATATTTTATCATAATATTGGGGATTGATGCCAATTCCATTATCTCTAAAGTAAAGATGTATTTGTTTAGCGTCTTGCTGATGCGAAATCGTTATTTGGGATTGTTTGCGACGATTATACTTGATACCGTTTTCTATAATATTTTGGAATAATTGGACAATTTGAGGCTCATTCGCTATAATCGTTGGTAATATTTCGTATTCTAATATTGCATTTTCAACTTCAAAAGTATGCTCTAAGTTCATTTTTACTTTAGTTAATACGATATTCAAATCCGTTTCTTTTAACACTAAAGTTTCTTGTTTTTCGATTTTTGATATATCCAAAATTCCTTGAATCAGTTCATTCATTTGGTAGCCGTTACTCAAAATATGTTCGATATATTCTTCATCTTTAGGCTCTATTTTATCTTTGATTCTACGTTGAAGAATCTGTGTAAAACTCATCATATTCCGCAAAGGAGCTTTCATATCATGTGATGCGACATAGGCAAATTGCTCCAAATCTTTATTGGATTTTTCTAATAAAGATTTGTCTAATTTCCTCTTTTCGTCATAGAGGTATATGATTAAAACGATAGAAGCCATGAAATTAATTCGACTGAAAAAATTAAGATAAACGCCTCTATTTCCATCTATTTCATTTGGAAATGTTATCCCTAAATACTCAAATACTACAAGTGAAGTCAATACAAGTACACAAGATATTATGGAATACCTTATCCAACCATTATCTAAAAGTATAGCTAAAATTGGTAAAATAATCAACCAGATTACTAATACAGAGGAGATTGCACCTGTGAAAACTATATTTAGAAACAGAAGCATTAGACAGAAGGAAATGAATAAAAATGAAGCAACTTTCAGATTACCAGTAGTTTTAAATAGTAATAATATGAAAGTACTGCCTGCGAATAATAGATATATAAAATTTAATAATATATCAATTTTTAAGTAAATATAACCGGGAGTCATCAGTATGCTCAGTATTACCATAAAAAATAAGGATAGCACAAGTAATCGTTCTTTGGCTATATCATCCGGTTTTTTCTTTACATCCTTTATTAAAAAATAATCTATAATTTTCTCCATTGATTTGTATTGTAAAAAAGCTATACTCTCAATAATAAGGCATTTATTTGAAGTTGTAAGTTAACACTTTAACACAAAATCCATCTATAAAACGTATTTTTCATTAAATAAGTTTAGAGTTAAGAGAACCGTTACAAAAGTGATCTGTAAGTAACGAGTAACTGCATTTACGTTAAAAAAAGTCAATCGAAAATACAATCCGCATCTACAGTATAATATAATTTTATAATAGTTTTTCACTATATCTTTTAAAAACCCACCAACTAAATATAGGTATGATGAATATGATTTTTTAGTCCTTAAGTTTTATGCAATTTATTATTAAAATGTTTTTTTTCGGCTGATAAAACGGGCTTTTGCTATTCCTCTAAATCTTCAAAATTATCTCAAAAAAGACTACCTTTAGGTATAAACCAGCAAAATACCCCCATAATTAGTATTTTTATAAACATTAATAACCACACTGAATATGAGGATTATAAATTACGTAGCTTTCATACTAATCGTTGCATTACTAAGTTGCAATGAACCAATAATTGAAAAAAATACGGACGAAAGGATTATTACAAAAGAAACAAAAATTCTGAAAGTAGGCATCGTTCCACAGTTTTCTGCAAAACGAATTTTGTCGATTTGGTCACCTATTTTAGAAGAATTAGAAGTTAAAACTGGTTATCAATTCCAAATTGTTGGTATTCCCACAATTCCCGAATTCGAACAAGCGTACGAAAAAGGGATTTTTGATATCGCTTATATGAATCCTTATCATTCTATTGTTGCTAATAAGACACAAGGTTATGAAGCTGTCTTAAAGGATGGTAATAAACAATTATTCGGTGTCTTAGTCGTAAAAAAAGAAGACCCGATTCAAGATATTTTCGAACTAAATGGTGAAAAGATTTCTTTTCCTTCTCCGAATGCTTTAGGTGCTTCACTTTTAATGAGAACGGAACTCAAAACTTCAAGAAATATTGATATCACCCCAATTTACGTGAATACACATACGAATTCTTATCTTAGTGTATTACAAGGAAAAACTCGTGCGGGCGGTGGTGTAATGGGAACTTTTAATGAATTAAGCAATAATATTAAAAGTCAATTACGCATATTTTATACCACACAGGAAACGCCTCCTCATCCAATTGTAATGCATCAAAGAGTTGATAAAGCAACTCAACAAAGTATTGTTAAAGCATTATTAGAAATTGGTAAGGATATTGGCGGAAAAGTATTATTGTCAAAGATTCCTATTCAAAACTTGGTGGAAGCAAATCAAACGGAATATAAGATCTTAGAAGATTTAGGAATGGAAGATTTTTATGTCAAACCAGAATAATCTTTTTCTAAATCAAAAAAATTTAAACCTGAGTGGGTGAATATAAATACCTATAGCAAATGATGGCTTTTTGAATGCTTAAATTCGACACCTCACTTAATTTTTGATGCTTTAAAATAGGTTAAAGCTATCTTAATTACTCATAAGTAATTCTAACTACAACATAAAAAAGTGCTATATATTATAAATTAAATATTTACCCCTTTTTTAGTACGACTATAGACTTGTCGTAGATATTGTAATAATCTAAAAGTACTAATGATACATTTATTCAATAGGCTATCATTTACGAGAAAATTAATTCTCATCAATATATTGGTGATTCTACCTGTTATTCTAATAGGTACGGTCGTCAGTATTTATTTAATTTCAGAGAATGGAAAACGGAGTTTACAAGACGAAATTCGTGCAATCAGCCAATTGACGACTGCGTATGCTACGCCTGACTTATTATTTAATGATAAAAAAGCATTATCCATAACTTTGGAAAACTTGAATACTTTTCCGAATATCATCTATGCCTGTATTTTAAATAATGATAATGAAATCATGGTAACTTATGGGAATAATAATATTAAATTCATTCCTATTAAATCAAAATCAAAAGTTTTTTCAGATAAAGAGAATGGTAAATTATTTAATTATCAATCGATTGAGTACAAGGGCGAAACGCTAGGTACACTGGTCGTCATTTCTAATACTTCAAGGCTGGACGAATTATTTAGAAATCTTTATATCAGTAGCTTCATTGGTGGTTCACTTTCTTTTTTGGTACTCTTATTCATGAGTGCAAAGTTACAAAGTTTTATTACGCAGCCGATTCTAAAATTGGTTGATATTATTGATAATGTGGTCAAAACGGAAAATTATAAAATTAGAATTGACGAAAATCCTTATAAAGATGAAATTGGAGTTTTGTACAAAGATTTTAATTTAATGATGGCAAATATCGAATCAACAACGGTCTCAAAAAATTACTTGGATAGCGTGGTCGATGCACTACCAGAAATGCTTTTAGTACTTGATGAAAATAATAAAATATTGAGTATCAATAAAGCCGTAACAGAAATAACGGGGTTTGAATCAATAAATTTAATCAACCAGTCACCAGGTAAAATTTTTGGAAATGACATTATTGACAAAATTTTGGATGGCTCAATAACAGAATCTAAACTACAAACGAATCAAAAAACATTTGATATTTCTATCTCTGCAACAGCATTTATTAATAAAGAAATATTGCAGCGAACTATTTTATCTGTTCGGAATATTACACAACAAAAAAAATCAGAAGAAGTCATTGCTGAATATTATGACGAATTGGAAAAGAAAAATAGAGAACTAGAAAAATTATCTTACATCACTTCACATGATTTAAAAGCACCGCTTCGTTCTATTGGTAGCTTGATTATGATGATGAAAGAAGATATTGCAAGTGAGGATATTACTCGAGAAGAAATTAATGACTACTTCGATTTAATGACTAAACGAACGAATCGAATGTATAGTTTGATTAATGGAATATTAGAGTATTCGAGAATCGGAAGAAAGAAAGATAATACTAAATTAGTCGACTTAGAACAATTATTAAACGAAGTTATTGAAACGGTTATTCCTAAGCATTTTGAAATAATTAAACAACCAGCTTTCCCTTCTATTCACTTCAATAAAATACAACTGTATCAAATTTTTCAAAATTTGATTAGTAATGCCGTAAAATACAATGATAAACCCATCGGTAAAATCGAATTATCATGGAAATATATTGATGATAAATATTATTTTGAAATTAAAGATAATGGTCCGGGAATCGCTCCAAAATATCATGTTAAAGTTTTTGAAGTTTTCCAAATGTTACAAGCAAGAGATAAGGTCGAAAGTACAGGAATTGGCTTGTCAATTGTCAAAAAAATTATTGAACAATCGAATGGTTCTATTGGTATCAATTCTGACTTCAAAGAAGGCGTTGCTTTCTATTTTGAGTTACCGAAAAAGTAGTTCTTGACAGTTCTATTAAAAAAACAAGCACAGATTCAAGCCCTTTTTTAAGGATCTTAAACCTTCAATAAAAGTCTAATAAATTACGCTAGAAATAATCTCATTTTCTACAAATATTTTCAAACAAAAAACGACACAACTTCCTAATTAAAACGTTTCTTTACGAATAATTTTCACAATATTTTCAAACAAAAAAATAGTGTTAATTTATTAATCAAGATGATAAATAATACCATTGAGCAGGTTCAAGTCCGTTACTTACAAATTGCTGATTATCAAGAGTTAAAGGAGTCAATGATTGATGCATACTCTAACTGGGCAGATTCACATTGGAAAGAAAATCAAGTTCAAAAATTATTAGATATTTTTCCTCAAGGGCAATTAGGAATTGAGGTAAATGGAAGAATTGTCGGTTGTGCGTTAGCGTTAATTATTGATTATGATGATTTCGATGATGAACATTCTTATCGAGAAATAACAGGAAATTACACCTTCAATACACACAACTCAGAAGGTGATATATTGTATGGAATTGAGGTTTTCATTCATCCAGATTATCGAGGCTTGCGTCTAGCTCGTCGGTTGTATGATGCTCGAAAGGAATTGTGTGAAAGATTAAATTTAAAATCAATCGTATTTGGTGGACGTATTCCGAATTATCATAAATTTTCAGATACATTATCACCAAAAGATTACATTCAAAAAGTCAAGCATAAAGAGATTTTTGATCCTGTTTTGACGTTTCAGATGTCTAATGATTTTCATGTAATGAAAGTGATTAAAAACTACCTAAATGATGATACAGAATCAGAAGGTTATGCCGTTTTGATGCAATGGAATAATATTTATCATACGAAAAAGAAACGGTGCTTTTCAATTCGGAAACCAGTCGTTCGCTTAGGTTTGGTTCAATGGCAAATGCGTCCTTATAAGACGTTAGATGATTTAATTGAGCAGGCAAAATATTTTGTAGATGCGGTTTCAGATTACAAAAGTGACTTTGTAATGTTTCCCGAATTTTTCAATGCTCCTCTGAT
>CAWVWD010000167.1:0-8169 GCA_963933585.1 uncultured Saprospiraceae bacterium | reverse complement strand
TTGGAAAAAACATTGGACAAACGAATTTGATTACATTAGGAATCGGTATTACTGTAATTGTAATATTGAAATTAATCAAAAATTATAAACCATCTTTTCCAAGTCAATTAGTCGTCGTTGTCTTAGGAATATTGACCGTTTGGGCATTAGGATTACACGATAAAGGCGTAAAAATTGTATCGGAAGTTCCGCAAGGTTTACCATCTTTTGGAATTCCAGAAATTACGCTGGAAAATATTCAAGCCTTAATACCGATTGCGATAACGATTGCCTTGATTGCATTTATGGAAGCAATTTCGGTAGGAAAGGCGATTCAGGCGAAACATAAAAATTTTGAGATTGATCCAAATCAAGAATTGATTGCATTAGGTCTGGCGAATATCGTTGGCTCTTTATTCAAATCATTTAATGTTACAGGTGGATTTTCAAGAAGTGCGGTGAATGATCAAGCCGGTGCAAAAACAGGTTTGGCTGGTGTCATTAGTGCTGGTTTAATTGTATTGACCTTATTATTTTTAACGCCATTATTTTACTATTTACCAACTGCCGTTTTAGCATCTATTATTATTGTAGCCGTTCTTGGTTTAATCAATATTCGGATGGTTAAATATCTTTGGTTGACCGATAGAACTGATTTTGCGATGTTATTAGCAACGTTTTTAGGAACACTTTTCTTAGGAATGCAATGGGGCGTTTTGGTAGGAATTGGTTTATCGTTATTGGTTTTACTAATCAAAACGACTCGACCTCATTACGCTGTAATGGGCAAAATTCCAAATGAGCCACATTATAAAAATATTAGTCGTTTTCCAGAATTAGAAATTGCTGAAGACACCTTAATTATTCGTTTTGATGGAGGTTTGTACTTCGCAAATGTTGGCTACTTCAAAGACGTAATTAAGAAACACATCAAGGAAAAAGGAGATCATTTGAAAGCTTTCTTTCTGGATGCGGATAGTATTAATAATATAGATTCGAGTGCCGTTTACGTATTGGAAGAAATCGTAGACGAATGTAGAAGTCGGGGCATTAAATTTTATATTATTTCGGTAAAAGGTCCTGTTCGAGATGTTTTGGGTAAGACGAAATTGATGGATAAAATCGGAAGAAATCACTTTTTTATGCAAACAGAACACGCTATGAATTTTTATCGTTCTGAAACAGACGACCAGTTCAAAAAATATGCGATTCAGATAACAGAGGAATAAACGTCACCTCAAGTTCTGCTTTAGTCGGTATCATATTGATTTACAATAAATAGGTTGAGGTAAATTTTATAACCTTACAGAATAGTTATTAATTTATAAATAACTGATAATCAGACCTAACAAGTTCCAGGAATCTGTTAGGTCTTTATTAATAAATATAAATCCTACTTTTTTTTCACCAATCTGAAGCTTAATATTACGTTACGAACCTAAAGGCTTTTGGTATAATTTCAAACTCAATCGGTGAAACGCCGACAAACTCTCCGTCTAATTCTAGCATTATAGGTTCTGCATCTAGACTTTCTATTTTGATATAATCCGTTCGAGTTAGAAATGCTCTTGGATGTTTCTGAACTCTCCCATTATATAAATAAGGCATAGAAGCGATAATGCCCAAAATCGGCATATTTTTAACCGTCGTCAATGCAAATAAACCATCATCAGGAATCGCATGAGGAACAAATTGCATTCCGCCACCGCTATATTTACAAATACCAATATTTATCGTGTAAAATTGATTATCAATGATTTGATTATGGAATGAAACTCTTGTGTTTTGTGCTTTATATTGAAACAAGCACCTTAAAATTAGATAAAGATAAGAGAGTTTATTACTAACAAAATTTGGATTTTCGTTTGATTTTTTAGCAATAAAAGCATCGTAAGCAAGTCCAGCAACATTGATAAAATAGCGTTCTATAGGAATATTATTTTTTAAGAATTTTGCTTTACCAATATCTTGTAATTTCGTTTTTCCACCTTTTATATTTTCGATTATTTGATCAATATCACGAGGTAATTGATGTGTTCTTATCCAATCATTTCCTGTTCCGACCGGAATTAAGCATTGTGTAACCTCATGCGATGGAACAACTCTTTGCTGCATAATACCATTCATTACTTCATGATTCGAGCCATCTCCTCCAACGACGATAATTTTGCGAAAGCCTTGCTCTACCGCAGTTTTAGATAATTCCATTGCGTGACCTTGTCGGGCTGTCATGGCGACTTCATAAGGAATGTTTGCTGCTTTTAATTTACTAAGAATTTCATGCTTTCGCTTTTTTGCTTTTCCACTTCCAGCCGTAGGATTGATAATAACTTTCCACATAATTTTTTGGTTTCAGGTTGTATTCTGGGGCTAAAGTTACACTTTTTTGAGATTTGAGCAAGAATATTTTTTTTGATATTTAGTGAAAATAGTACTGTTTTAATACACAGCTAACTTTGAATCGAATTGTAATTTTTAAGGGCAAAGATAAAAACACTATTTCTTTATAACTTTAGAATCGTCGCTTAAAAAAGCGACAAAA
Organism: uncultured Saprospiraceae bacterium; assembly: GCA_963933585.1. GTDB lineage: Bacteria > Bacteroidota > Bacteroidia > Chitinophagales > Saprospiraceae > CAWVWD01. The sequence continues at coordinate 5,648 of CAWVWD010000167.1, read as the reverse complement.
ACTTGGGAAGTTCTGGGAAGAAAGCGTAAAATTACAGTTTAAGAGAATGAAAAATAAATAAACTATCCGCTATAAAGAAGTTATTTTTTCTTCTAAAGAATTTATGGAAATTAGTGTCTAGGTAAGTTACGTACTAATTTTTTATGTTTTCGAGAAGGAGAAAAGAACGAATTAAAGTAGGTAAGTTATTTGCTTCTTGTTCCCTAATTTTGTGTAGAAAGTAAATGGTAGAGCGTAGAACGTAAAGTTTGAAATCACTCTACTCTCTACTAGATAATTATAAAAGCATGTTATTAGAAATGTATCCTGATAATCCTGAACCGCGGAAAATGGCTCAGGTAATTACAATTTTGAGAAATGGTGGCGTTATTATTTATCCGACTGATACGATTTACGCATTTGGCTGTGATATTAATAATCCAAAAGCGGTAGAGCGAATTTGTAGAATTAAGAAAATAGATCCAAAGAAATCGCATTTATCATTTATTTGTAGTGATTTAGGAGAATTAGCACAATATGTGAAACCGATTGATAACAGTGTGTTTCGAGATATGAAAGCGAATTTACCTGGGCCTTTTACGTATATTTTGAATGCGAACAATACGGTTCCTAAATTATTTAAGAATAAAAAGAAAACAGTTGGTATCAGAATTCCAGATAATAATATTGCATTGGAATTGGTAAGGCAATTAGGAAATCCGATTTTATCCTCTTCTGTCAAAAATATGGATGATGAATTTTTAGAATATTTCACAGATCCTATTGATATTCATGAAGAATATGGAAACTTGGTAGAGGTTGTTATCGATGGCGGCATTGGCGGTTCTATTGGTTCTTCAATTGTCGATTGTACAGGAAATGAACCAATTTTGATTAGATAAGCGGGTTACGAGTTTTTTCGTTCTGACGTGATAGATTCGCCGATGACGCTGATTATTTTACTAAAAAGCCTTGATTATCAATTGATAATCAAGGCTTTTATTATTTCTAACGCCTAATTAAAAAAACTATCCCATCATCAATGGAGAGAAATAGATATAAATGAAAATTACGATAACACAGACAAGAAGTCCAATTTGTGTTACATATTTCCAAGGTGTAATATCAACTTGTTGCGTATATTTCAACGAGAAACTTTCTTTTCTTGGGCTTATTTGACCAATGATTAACATGATAATCACATTCAAAGCAAATAAAATTGCCATCACATGTAAGAAATGTGGATAAGCTTCCGCTTTCACATAGTCCAACTCTTGACCAGTAATTCCTGCCGCTTCTGCTTTCGCTACCGCTTTATTTATGAAATTTGGTTTCAAGATAAATTGACTAATAGAGTAGAAAACAACACCCGAAATAATTGCAATTTTAGCTGCAATTGCAGGCACACGTTTTGTCAAATACCCAACGACGATAATCGTCAAAATTGGAATACTATAACAACCGTTTACTTCTTGCAAATAACCGAATAATCCATCAGGAGCTTTGTCGATTAAAGGTGCAATAAACATCGCTAAAATAGCCAAACCAACTCCGAACATTTTCCCAGCTTTTACAACCTGTTTCTCCGTTGCATCCTTTTTGAAATACTCTTTATAAATATCTAAACCGAAAAGCGTTACAGAACTATTCAAAGCACTATTGAATGAACTCAAAATCGCACCGAATAATACGGCCGCAAAGAAACCAACTAAAGATGCGGGCAATACCTGAGCCACTAATCTTGGATAAGCTTCATCTGGGTTTGCTAAAGAATCTCCGAAAATATGGTATGCGATAATACCCGGAATTACCAAAATTAAGGGCCCTAATATCTTAATAAAACTTGCTAAAATCAATCCTTTTTGACCTTCTTTCAAATCTCTCGCCGCCAAAGCACGTTGGATAATCGCTTGATTTGTTCCCCAGTAAAAAACCTGAACCAACATCATACCAGTAAAAATAGTCGAGAAAGGAACAGATGCTGCCACATCTCCAATAGAGTTAAATTTCTCTGGATTATCTGCCATTAATGTAGTGAAACCCTCACCAACACTCCCGTCACCAATGAACATTAAACCGAAGATTGGAATCATAATTCCACCGATTAATAAACCGACAGCATTCACGGTATCCGAAACAGCAACAGCTTTTAAACCACCGAAAACAGCATAAATAGAACCAATAATTCCAATTCCCCAAACACAAGCCCAAAGAGTTTGTATTCGACTAAGACCGAAGGCTTCCGGCAATTCAAACATGGCACTAAAGGCAATCGCTCCTGAGTATAAAACGATTGGTAACAAAACCACGACATAACCCGAAAGGAATAATACGGAAGTTATTGTTTTGGTCGTCTTATCGTATCGTTTGGAGAGAAACTGTGGAACGGTTGTAATTCCACCTTTTAAATATCTTGGTAATAAGAAAATCGCTGTCACGACCATTGCAATCGCTGCTAAAGTTTCCCAAGCCATTACCAACATACCTTCTGTATAGGCTTGTCCGTTTAATCCGACAATTTGTTCTGTTGATAAGTTTGTTAATAATAAAGAACCGGCGATAACGCCTGCAGTTAAGCTTCGACCGCCCAAGAAGTAGCCATCAGAAGAGGCTTCGTCTGTACTACGAGTGGCTAAGTAAGCGATAATACCAACTAAGGTAGTAAATCCTACGAAAGTAATTATTTGCATTGAATTATGGTTTTAATTGATTAGAGATGAATAATATTCATTACTCATCGTTAATTTCCGAAATTGTTGTAAAAATAGAAGACTTTTTCGCAAATCAATAGCATTTTAAAAAAATGAAACTATTGATTTACCTTAAACACCTTAATGTTGTTGTAATGTTGTAGTAATTTTTAGCAATAACAAATATAGTTGTACTCTTACTATCTACTGCATTTCATCGTTCGCTATCTGCAGTTATTAAATCGATAGAGGCATTTTAAAGGGTTAAATACTATTTCAAATTAAGCTAAAATCAACGACTCTTAGGACGTCATAAATAGTTTTGGATAAACAGTGTATGCTGTATAATACAATAGTTCAAATCAAATTTCTTTATCTTTACGGGAATTCAAAATATCCAAATGAGAAAAATTTCAGAAGCAAATCAAAAGTTAGGCAATTACCAATTTATCGACCTTTTTGCAGGAATTGGTGGATTTCATTATGCCTTAAAATCTTTTGGTGCAAAGGCGGTTTTTGCCTCTGAAATTGATACAAAATCGGCAGTCGTTTATGAAAAGAATCACGACTTAAAACCCCAGGGTGATATTACAAAAATAGCAGCCGAAACAATTCCAAAACATGATATTTTATGTGGCGGGTTTCCTTGCCAAGCCTTTTCTATTTCTGGCAAACAAAAGGGTTTTGAAGATACACGAGGCACTTTATTTTTTGACATTGCCCGAATTATAAATCATCATCAACCTAAGATTTTACTGTTAGAAAATGTCAAAAATTTCGTTCGACATAATGATGGAAAAACCTTAAAAACAGTTATTTCTACTTTAGAAAATTTGAATTACAATGTCTTTTATAAAGTATTAAATACAAGTCATTATGGTTTGCCACAAAATCGACAACGAGTTTATATTGTTGCTTTTCGCAGAGATTTCTATAACGGTAATTTTGAATTTCCAAGCCTAAAAATGATTTCTTCTTTAGAAACTATTTTAGAAAATAATCCTGTCGATGGAAAAGTGATTAATCGGCCCGACATGGCGATTTATAAAGCGTTTGAAGTTCATAAGAATATATTTGGTGAAATAGAATTACCAAATCGACCGATTCAGATTGGAAAAGTCAATAAGGGCGGACAAGGCGAACGGATTTATCACGCTTTAGGTCACGCAATTACACTTTCCGCTCATGGCGGCGGAGCAGGTTCAAAAACTGGTTTATATCAAATTAATAATAAAATCAGAAAATTGTCACCTCGGGAATGTGCAAGATTACAAGGTTTCCCCGAAGATTTTATTTTACCCAAAAGTGTAACGGAAGCACACCGACAATTTGGAAATAGTGTATCGATTAATGTGTTGCAATGGATTATTGAGGAGATTGTTAAAACAATAGAAAATAAACAAACATCAGAAATTAGGTTCACAAACGGCGAAAAACAGTTTCAAGCACGAGAAGGACATCGTCAAGAAATTTAATGATTGGAAAAATGATGATGAAGCCAAAGACAGGCGAAACATTACCAATAATCGAGAATCCAGAAGATAAAAGACGAACTTTTGCGAGGAAATTTTCAGAAGGAAATCAAGCATTAATAATCAGTGATATTCTAAAAGGAAGCCGAAAATTTGCAGCAGAATGGATGTTGGTTACTCAAAAGATAGATGATTCTGCTCGTTGGATTTTGAAGCCAATGAATTTTTGTTTGAATTTATTTGGAAATGGTAAAATCGAAATTACAAAAAGAGGTAATTTCAAAATTAGCAAAATCAAAATGCAACGAAAAGGAGGAGATAACGGACGAAAAATCGCTCAAAATGTTGCAATTCAAAATTAATCCTGCGGAATTATTTGATGCATAATAACTTATAATGAACTCAAGAGACAAACCTAAAATAGAATTTCATATAACAAAAGCTGATGATTGGCGAAAGACTTATATCAATGTTCTATTCATCATAAATATAATCTCAATGATTATTTTCACTTATTTTATGTTTTTTGATGAGCCAATACCAAATTCAAAGTCGAAGCTTTCCCTTTATAGCTTTCTTAGTTGTGGCTTCTTGCTTTTCCTTTCTAATATGATAATTTTTAGAAAGTGGAACAAAAGGATTATCTTATTTAAGGATAAAATTCAATTGTCAAATTCTGAAATAATAAATGCTGATTTGATTGATAAAATTGACATTGTCATCAATGAACATTACGGACAATTTAAAAATATTACTTTATTCTCCTATCAGCTGGTAAATGGAACGAATAACAAAATTAAGATTCACCTGAATGATAATCGAAAAATTGAAACGACATTTTATATTAAATCAAGGAAAAGTCGAGATAATTTGATTCTTGATTTGTTGAACTTCAGACAAGAATATTCAATTGACTTGAAAGAGATAGAGGGTTAAAGCAAAGATTTAGATACCGCGAAAACGGTTTATTAGATTTGGAATAAAACAACTTTTAAATACGAAAAATAAAAATCCGCATTAATCCATAAAATCCGTAGCCTGTCCCGATTTTTCTTCTCGGGATTCCTATGATTTACTATCTTTGCCCAAACTAAAATAAACAACGATTGAAATCAAAAATACTATTCATAACACCGCCGTTCACACAACTTAACACACCTTATCCGGCAACCGCTTACCTTAAGGGATTTATAAATACTTTGGGTTACGATTCCTTTCAATGCGATTTGGGATTAGAAACGACGTTGAAACTGTTTTCTATTGATGGTTTGAAACAAGTTTTTTCTGTTATAAATGATGGGAACAATTTATCTGAAAATTTATATCGAATTTATAATTTGCAAGATGAATATTTGGCGACGATTACGCCGGTGATTAATTTTTTACAAAATAGAAACCCGACGTTAGCGCATAGTATTTGTGATGGAACGTATTTGCCAGAAGCGAGTCGTTTTGAAGCGTTGGAAGACATGGAATGGGCGTTTGGTTCAATGGGAATTCAAGACAA
>CAWVWD010000166.1:0-8196 GCA_963933585.1 uncultured Saprospiraceae bacterium | reverse complement strand
AATATTTACTACCGCCTCTATCATTATACTACTTTTAAATTTTATTATTTCTGCTAATGCTACCAAGATTGGTACGTTCACAACGTCTATTAATGGCGGCATTGCGAGTAGCGAATATAATTTCACTCCTTATATTTGTTTTAAAGGTGATACTCCCTTATTCAGTAATAGAGTTATTACAGCAGCAGATGAAGGTATTACTTTTATAATCGCATCTGACCTTGACGATGTGAATTACGCTGCGTTTATTGATAAGTTAACGAACGATACAGACGAAATGCTTACCATCGGACACAAAATTGGAAAGGTCAAGTCTGATATTTCAAATAAAGAATCTAATTGGTTCAATAACTCAAATGGTTCTAAAGATAAAATTACTTTCATCACAATAAGATATACAAACTTAAAATTTGAACCTTCGTTAGACACCCCAAACAAATGGACAAATTTTTCATACCAACTTACATTAAGTATTTTCAATGATGATAATTCTGCTTTCAGTGATGATGATAGCGACGGAATTGATTTCGCAAATACTACTCATGACGATGATAACGATGGAATTGATTTCGCAAGTACTACTCATGATGATGATAACGATGGAATTGATTTTGCTTTCGTTGATTATGAAACGGTAGCACAAATGGGAAGTACTTTCACTTCTAAAGGTGCTTCACAAGAAGGAATGACTATTAAAAAAACACAGGAAGGCATTTTTATTATGATAAAAAAAGATCCTAAAAATTTAGCAATATCTAAAAAGTCCGTCCGAATATTATTTATCTCTTCCACTTTGGAAAAGTAACCAAAAAAGATAAAAGATTAACACATACTGATTATCGATTAGGGGATAACATTTAAAGCAAAAAAGCGACTTTTCTCAGTAGAGGAAAGTCGCTTTTTTTATAGGGTAGAACAGCGGTTTATATCTAATAATTAGAAAGCGAAAACAAAAAAAATTATTAAAAATTAGAAAAAATTAGAAAAAACTTAAAAAGACCACACTTTTTATAACTTTTATACGTCTATACCAGTAGAAGATTAAATCAAATCATTATTTGTGATTAAATTTGGACATTCATTAATATTAAAATACTTTCAATAAAGGCTGTAACATGAAAAAAAATGTACTATTAATCCTTCCTATTTTACTAATGGGAATCATCACAAACGCTCAAATTACCGTCACTAACAATGCTTTTCCAAACGTTGGTCAGACTTTGGAGGCTAATCTCGTCAATGGTTTACAACGTATTGATATTACGCCTGCCGGTGCAAACCAAACTTGGGATATGGCAGATCTACAAGGAACATCAATAAACTTTACGGTTATCGCAGCTTCATCAGGAACGGCAGCAGCTAATTTTCCGACAGCAGATATCACTCAACCAGAAATCGGTGGTATCGCAGGTGATGCTTACATCAAAATAAGTACAAACCAAATGGAAACGGTAGGTATTTTAGCTACAATTGAAGATTTTATTACTGATTTTCCTGTAGATTTAGTACCAGCTCGTATTGATTTAGTAACGCCAATGAATTACCAAGATGTGGCATCAAGCTCATTTTACTTACAAGGAATTCTTGATCCTCATACACCTGCTGGAACGGCTTTGGATTCTACGATTACAGCATTAGAAGCATCAACTGGAACTCCGCCATTAGTAACTATTGATTCACTTCGTATTACTTTTACCGCAACTCGTACCACAGAAGTTGATGCTTGGGGAAGTTTAACAACTCCAACAGGAACTTTTGATGTTTTGAGATTGAAAAAAACGGATTATACCGATACCGGTTTAGAAGCAAAGGTTACTTTCTTCGGTATTCCAAATGTATTATGGCAAGACCTTACCGATCCTAATAATCCATTAGGTGTAGATCCTGCGACTTTACCGATTGGAGGTTTAGATACAACCATTACTTATGAGTTTTGGGATGCGAATCAGCAACAACCAATCTTAAAAGCATTGACAGGTGGAGATCAAATAACTCCTACTTATGGTCAATATTCTACAAAAGCAGTAAGTACGAAAGGGGTTGCTTTGACAAATGGAAAGGTTTATACTTATCCGAATCCAGCAACGGACAATTTTACATTAGAATTAAAAGGCTTCGAAGCAGGGAATTATACTTTGAAAATGTATAATATTATTGGTAAAGAAGTGAAAAATGTTCCTTTCCGTTATAGCGGTGATACAAAAATGTTAGTTCAAACAGATGATTTGAAAGCTGGAACATATATTTATCGTATCTTAAATAAAAATAACGAATACTTAATCACTCGTAAAATCATTATCGTTCAACCGTAATTTTACCCGTCTCGATTACTCGAGATTAATTAATAATTAATAATTAATAATTAATAATTAACAATGACCGTTTTGACGTAGAAATATGTTGAAACGGTCATTTTGATTTGAGGCTGTTTCGCCACGATTATCATCCTATTTTGTGGTTACGCTCTCTTTGAAGGACTTAAACATAAAGCTGTATAATGATTAGGTCGAATCCTGCAAAGGCAACGTGATACAAATCATAACGGAAGTTATAGGAAACGACAAACTATTTTATATTATATTTATGGCTATGAAAAAACAAATCGCCATAATTTTATATCTAACCTCAATCGTTCTATTTATTTTAGGATTAATCAATCCGATTTTAGAAAATTCATTTTTAGTTGGAATGAGTAAAAAACCGATTTATTTAGCGAGTTCTATTCAATATTTCTTTGCCGAAAAGGAATATTTTATTGGTATTTTAATATTGACGTTCACCTTTATTTTTCCAATCTTTAAATACATTTTCATTGCTTTACGCTTAATTAATATCGAATTCAGTAAAGCAAAATGGGTTTCGTATTTGGTGGAGATTATTAATAAGTGGGCAATGTTAGACGTTTTCGTTGTCGCATTGATTATTGTTAATATGAAATTTCATTCCTTACTAATCTCTACTGAAATAGAAATCGGAACCACCTTTTTTGCAATTTCCGTTTTGTTATTAATGACTTCTTCTTGGATTTTGAAAAAAGAGGAAGAAGAACGAATCTTTTAATCCGTTTTTAAGTTCTGAAGTCTCACACAAATTTGGCGAGCGTTAAAAATGAAACTTGAACCATATGGGTTACATAAAGTTACATCATTTTTATAATTCACTTCGTGAATTATTTATCTCTTTTAGCTTCGCTAAAATCAAACTTCATGTAACCCATATGGTTCAAATTCATGGTCGTGACTTTGCCACGTTAAGAAATAGACAATAATTAATTCATCAACTTCTCCAAGTAATGTTCTTCAATTCCGAATTGCTGCTTAATCTGAGCGATTTGTTCGAAAGCAGAAAGTTCTGGTTTTTGAGTTCGAGTACCGACAATCATCAAATTTTTATTCGTATGCTCGCTCGAAACGAATTCAAAGACTTTAGAAGCATAACCATTTCCTTCCAACATCAATGCTCGAATGCCATCCGTAATCATTTCCGCTTGTCGTTCCTCCAAGATTCCATGTTTCAAAACCGACTGTAAAGGATTATCTTTTGCCATTTGCTTCCGGACTTGTTTATGACAACAAGGAGCTGCCACAATCAACGCCGCTTCCGATAACATTCCCTTTGCCAATGCAATATCCGTTGCAATATCACAAGCGTGCAAAGCGATTAAAATATCGATTTTTTCGGCAGGATAATCATTAATATCTTGAGCAATAAAATTCAATTTTTCAAAGTTAGATTGCTTCGCCACCTCCTTACAAAAATCTACTAAATGCTTCCGTAACTCAATTCCTGTAAGCGTTACGTTCAGTTTCAATACATTCACCAAATAATCATACAACGCAAAAGTCAAATAACCTTTTCCACTTCCCATATCCACAATATGAATCGTTTCGGGCAACGTCGTTTGATTCAATAAACCATCAATAATTTCAATGTATTTATCAATTTGTTTGTATTTTGATTGCCAATTTTTCAAGACTTTTCCTTCCTTACTTGTGATTCCTAAATGATGTAAATAAGGTCGGTCAGCAGTAACAAATCGTGATTTTGCTTTATTATGTGTACGTTCCGGTTTTACATTAGCAATTGATTTTTCCATCAGTCGTATTTTTCCTTTTTTAGAAATTTCCAATGCCATATTTTTATCCGTTAATAATAAATTCGCACTTTTGAAATCCTCCAATAAGTGTAATTGAATCTGCTCCAAGCCTTCTTCAATAGAAAAATTCTGCACTTCATCTTTCGTCTCATGATGATACGTGAATGACAAATTCAATTCATTTTTCAATTCAACCATTCGCACATAAACATTCTGCAACGAACCTCGATAACGAGTTTTGCTCAATGTCAATTTCACGAAAGTATCTGCCGAAAGGCTATTTTTTAATTCTTCGATAAATTTTTTCATAATCTTCGTATTCACTATCTTACGCAAAGTTAGACAAAATTAAAATATGATCACTCTACGAAGTGGTCGGAAAAGGATTTTTTAATATTAATAAGAAAAACCATGTTTCAACAAGATATTTTTAAAGGAAAAACAGTTTTAGTCACAGGCGGCGGAACAGGAATTGGCTATTCGATTTCTGAAATGTTTTTAAATTTTGGAGCAGAAGTAATTATTGCTTCTCGCAAAATGGAGAAATTAGAAAAAGCACTCGAAACCTTATCAGCACTTGGTAATTGCAAAGCATTTGCATTAGACATTCGAGACTTAGAAGCCATCGAAAACTTGGCAAAATACATCAAAGAAAATTTCGGAAAATTAGATATTTTAGTCAATAATGCTGGTGGACAATTTCCTTCTCCCGCCGAAAAAATTTCGCCAAATGGTTGGAATGCCGTGATTAATACAAACTTAAACGGCACATGGTTTATGACACAAACAATGTTTAAGCATTTTTTCGAACCTCAAAAAAATGGAACAATTGTTAATATTATTGTAGATATTTATCGTGGATTTCCGGGTATGATTCATACCGGAGCAGCTCGTGCTGGTGTCGATAATATGACCAAAAGTCTTTCGGTAGAATGGGCAAAACATAATTTGCGGATTAACGCCGTTGCACCAGGAATTATAAAATCTACTGGTTTAGAAAATTATCCAGAGGAAATTGTAAAAGGAATTAGTAAAAATATTCCGATGAAACGATTAGGAACGACAAAAGAAGTCGCTTATTTAGTATCTTTTTTAGCTTCGCCCATGGCAAGTTATATCACCGGCGAAACCGTTTATATAGATGGTGGTTCGAAACTTTGGGGGAATTTTTGGCAGTAAGTGAGGTGCAGGTTGCGAATTTTATCGTTAGACGATCACGCCAAAACGATGAAACCCGCAACCCGCAACTCGAATTACAATGTTTTTGTTTTATTATCTTTTTGATTCTCCGCCATTTTTGCAATTGATTTTTCTCCGTTTAAATAATCTTCTAACCAAGTTGCACAATCACTAAACGTATTAAAACAATATTCTTTAGAAACTAAGTTTGGAATAATCGCAATACTTTCTAGCATATCTTTCGGTTGACCATGAACACCGACGAATACGACTGCAACATCCAAATCATGCATATCTTGAATTGCATCTTCTACGGAATATAAGCCAGACTGATCCATATATGGAACTCTATCCATACGAATAATGACGACTTCTATCTTTGGCAAAGCTTTCACCATTTCATTAAATCGAGCAGCAAAACCGAAAAAAAGCGGTCCATTTAAGTGTTTGATATAAACTTTTTGACCGATGCGTTTGATAATATCACCTTCATCACTCCACGGAACTTCCCTCGCAAAATCACTCAAAGGCGCGGTATCCACACCTTTTTCAGACATTTCTGCTGCCTTTTTCATAAATAATAAAGACGATAAAACCATTCCTGCGGCTACGGCAATTAATAAGTCTACAAAAACCGTCAAAACAAAAACTAAAACCAAAACGATTTGATCCGCACGAGGCATATCTCTAAAATGTCGTATTCCTTTATAATCAATAATTCCAATACCAACGGTAATTAAAATACCCGCCAAAACAGCATTCGGAATATTGCCAACTAGACTTCCTATACCTAATAAAACGACTAATAAAAACAAACCTGCGATAACACCTGAAATCTTCGTTTTTCCACCAGTATTTGCATTAATAACCGTCCTCATCGTCGCACCAGCTCCTGGCAAACCACCAATTAATGCTGCTCCAATATTACCAATTCCTTGACCGATTAACTCCTGATCACTATCGTGTTTTGTTTTCGTAATATTATCAGCAACTACGGATGTTAATAGCGAATCAATCGCTCCCAAAGCCGCCAATGTAAACGCATATTCTAACACTTTACTCAAATTATTCATGTCAAGAAAGACAGAAATAAAATTTAATTGTAAACTCGGTAAATCTGTTGGAATTGCACCTTTTGAGTCTAATTGTAAAAAGTCTTCTAGTGGTAGAAAATAAGCGGCAATTGAGACAAGAAGCAATGCAGCTAAAGCACTTGGAATGACTTTCGTCAATCGAGGAAAAAAATAAATAATCAGAATCGTTACAAGTGTAATTCCGATAGATGTATAATTAATAATTTCAGGAATTTTGTGAATGGCTGTAATCGTTCCTAAAGGTCCACCAGATGGAGCAGCTGCCCCTATAAATGGAAATATCTGCGTAATTACGATGATAACGCCGATTCCACTCATAAATCCTGAAATGACCGGATAAGGAATATATTTGATATATGTTCCTAGTTTGAAGACGCCAAATAGGATTTCTATTAATCCTGCGGCAACGAAAGTCGCAATAATAATCGGCATCGCAAGACTCAAGTCTCCATTCATATATATCACAGCATCTGTAATGATTAAGGCGGAAACGACAGTCATCGGAGCCGTAGGTCCACTAATTTGTGTGGGTGTACCACCAAATAATGCGGCTAAAACGCCAATTGCGATTGCACCGTAAAGTCCTGCAATTGCGCCAAGTTCAGTCTGTTCTCCAAATGCTAGAGCTAAAGGCAAGGCTACAATTCCTGCAGTAAGTCCACCGAGAAAGTCCCCTTTCAAGTTGGAAAAGTCAAATTTGAATACGTTTTTCATATCTTATTGTTGGTGAATTTTGAAAATAATGTCTTTCCTAAAGATAATAAAACCATTTAAAAAACTAATATCACCCACTAATTAGGTTGTTTATGTTTACATTCAAAGGAATAACCAAATAATTCACTTATAAAAACAAAAAGCCACTTCAAATTAATGAAGTGGCTTTTCAAAAAAAGATACGATTTAATTTATTACTTTTTAATCACGATTTTAACCGTGATACTCAAATCAGATTGTAATCTTACAAAATAGCTTCCTGCTGGTAATTCAGTAAAATCAATATGGAATTGATTTTCACCTTCTACTGCATTCACTGTTTTTGTAATCAATTTACGACCGGTAACATCAATTACGGTTATAATCACATCTTCATCTGTAGCTGTTGCATATTGAACTGTCAAACGATCTTTCACTGGTACAGGATATAAGGTAACATCGTTATTCATAATGTTATCACGTTTCACCATGACCACATTACTATGCTCAAAATTACCATCAAAATCCACTTGACGTAAACGGTAGTAACTTACTGTTGCAGGTGTTTCATCTACAAAGTTGTAGTTAGAAACCTCTACTATTGTACCATTACCTTCTACTGTACCTGTTTTTTCAAAGTCAACACCATTCGTAGAACGTTCAACTTCAAAGTGTGAATTATTCTCTTCACTTGCAGTTGACCATTCTAAACGATTTGTTGTTCCTTCTGCTTTTGCTGTGAATGTTGTTAATTCTACTGGTAAGTTTCCGATATTATCTATTTCTATATCGCCTACATGAAAATCATAATCAGGTCCATCATCAACATTACCTTCTGACCCTTGAATACCAATTTGAATAGTTTGTCCATTGTATGCAGATAAATCAACATTTACATTATTATTATTGGAGTTCGTTATTGTATTAGGTTTATATAATGAATTCATCAAACATGGTAAATCAAAAAAATAAAAAATAAGAACCTAGTCCTTTATGTATTTTCAATTATCCGTAAAGCATAAAACTTATTCCCCAATATTCGGATTATTTAATGCCGGTGTAATTGATGCACTTACCGAATAATAAAAAGACAATTTGAATCAACTATTAGTATTCCCAACTGCCCTAACTGAT
>CAWVWD010000165.1:0-8222 GCA_963933585.1 uncultured Saprospiraceae bacterium | reverse complement strand
ACGATAGTTGATAATTGACTGAGCTGTTCTTGCAGTTAAACCTAAACGCTCAAAGTCTGCTTTGTTTGTCGTATTTGGATTGAATGCAAATTGTTCTACGATTCTGTTTGGTTGTGCCTCTTTTTCAGGTTTATAATTATTTTGATTTCGTTTTTCTAATTGAATAAAAGGCAAAAGACGTTGGTAATCGGCTGCGTTCAAAGTATAGATTTTTTTAAAATCCTCTGGTTTGTAGAACTTCCCACCTTTATTACGATAATTGATAATAGATTGAGCCGTTTTTGATGACAAGCCTAAGTGTTCGAAATCAGACTTTTTTGCTGTATTTGGATTGAAATAAAAGGTTTCTGCGACGATATTATTTTCTTCGAAATCTGTTTGTTTATTTTCATAATTTGTACTTTCATCCAAGTTCATCGCCATAATTAATGCGGCTTTCGCCTCGAAGTCTAAAAAGTCAATATCATTATTTGTTGGAACAAAATTGATAAATGAAGGTGCGATTGAAATAATTAAAAGTAATATGGATAATACGATTACACCTCGAATTTCATTTTTGGTGTAATAAAAGTAATCTTTTAGAAATCGGTTCATAAGTAAGAAATTTATGGATAGAGATTAATTGAATTGAATAAAAATAGAGGTTAAATACTTAAAAATGAAATGATTGTGTATTTTTTATCTAGAAATTTATTGAAAATAAAAAAGGTTCGAATGCTTTAAAAGCATCCGAACCTTTTCAACAACGATATTTCAAAATGATTAAAGTTGCTGCAAATAAAAATTCTCTTTTTCGGTCATTAGCGTTTTAGCTTCTGAAGATTTATCCCCATAACCTAATAAATGAAGCGTCCCGTGAATCATCACTCGATGTAATTCTTTATCGAAAGTTGTTTCAAATTGATTCGCATTTTCTTGAATTCTATCAATACTGATAAAAATATCACCTTCAATCGGGTCGGACTCGCTCTCAGAATACTGGAAAGTAATCACGTCGGTTAATGTGTCGTGATTCAGATATTCTACATTAATCTGATGAAGGTAGTCATCAGAGCAAAAAATAAACGAGAGGGAAGAGATACTTCCTCCTTCTTGTTTTGCCACAGATTGTAGCCACTTTTTAATGATAATCGGCTGCTTGTGCTCAAATGTTATTTGCTCATTATGAAAGTTAATAACATTATCAATTATTATATTCAAAATTACTTGCGTTTTAATTATTGGTAATTAAGGAATTTGAATGACTTTTGATTACCGAATTTTTAGGAATAAACTTTTCGAGTAGTCATTCTTGTTTTTATTCCTTATTTCTAAGATTAAAATTAATTTCTACAGTGCTACCATTATTCATAAATTTAATGTCATCAGACAACTGCTGCATTAAGAAAACACCTCTACCGCCAAGTTTCATAATATTTTCAGGTGCGGTCGGATCCGGTAATTCATCAACATTGAAACCAGGTCCATCATCGCTAATTTGAAAAGCAATTTGATTGCGTTTTTCCAATAGCTTGATTCGTACGGTTTTGGAATCATCTTCCTTATTTCCGTGAATGATTGCATTATTAACGGCCTCAGTTAGTGAAATTAATATGTTGCCATAAATTTCTTCATTGATACCAAAGTCTTCAACAACTCTGTTCACGTAAGGCTCGATATAAGTAATGCAGTTCGGGTTAGATTGAAGTTCTAGCATATAACGGTTAGATGTCATTGATTAGACGATTTGATTGATTCATTTACTCCGATTAGACGATGTGAAGTATTGCGGTCACAAAGTCTTAACGTATTTGAAGCGATTTGACTGGTTCAAAAGTAAATTCAAAACAGTCAAATTGCAAATTTTTTACTAAATAATTATTAGAGTTTTTTACTCTCCTTTTAAAGACTTATAATAATCTTCTACTAAATTTTTATAATAAGGTTTCAAAGATGGCGAAACAGATTTATACATTTCTATTTCCGCTTCACGCTGTTTGATGTACTCTTTTAATGACGGTGGCATTGTACGCTCTTGCTTTTGAGCTTTTTCTGCTTCCCGTTTTTTCTCCATTTCTTGCTGACGTTCTGCTTTTGCAGACTCTAAAAGACGAGTCAAAATATCTTGCTGTCTTTTTATCATTTCGTTATTCAAACGTTTATTTACAAGATCTGTTTCAGTTTTATCCATTTCTTTGATTAAAGCATCTAACGCTTTCGAACCTTTTCCGGATTCTTTTTTTGAATTAGACATTTCTTTCAGTGCTTTCCGGATTGCAGCTTGTCTTGCAGCCATTTCCGCGAATTCTTTACTCATCCCTTGTCCATTCTTCCCGGCTTTGCCACCTTTTCCACCTTTGCCGCCTTTGCCTGATTTACCAGGATTTTCGCCATTTT
The DNA here is from genome assembly GCA_963933585.1 of uncultured Saprospiraceae bacterium. Classification (GTDB taxonomy): domain Bacteria; phylum Bacteroidota; class Bacteroidia; order Chitinophagales; family Saprospiraceae; genus CAWVWD01. The sequence continues at coordinate 5,846 of CAWVWD010000165.1, read as the reverse complement.
CCATCTTCTCCATCATCTCCTTCATCTGCTCATTGAGTTGCTTCTGCATATCACCCATTTTGCCCATTCCTTGTCCACTTCCTTTTGGATTTTCACACATTTGACTTCCCGACATTTGTCCGGACATTTGTTGTTGCATCTGTTCCATTACCTCACTTAGCATCAGTGCTAAATCATTAAAACCGGTCATTGCTCGTTGTTGCTTACTTGTTGCATTACGAACACGACGCTCTTCCAAATCATCCATTCCTTTATCCAAATCCCACTTTATTTCCGTTACTTTTTCGGTAATAAATGTTTCAATCTGAAAGACTCTCTTACTCAATGCAATTAAACTATCTTCCACTAATGTGAAATCATCTTGAATTTTGAATTGTTCTTGAACCTGTGAAACGTAAGTTGGCGTATTAATCTGAACCGTTCCCATACGACTCATCAAATCCTCTTGATCAAATGAGAGCGTTACTAAGTTTTCCAATAATTGACGCAAGGATTCAATATCTTCTTCCATCTGTTCCATCTGAGCGGCTTGCATTTGCATCTTCATTCCGTTCGCCATATTCTTCATTTTTTCAGAAGCTTTTTTCTGCGATTTCGATGCTTTTTTATTTTGCTTTTGTTGCAATTGCTCTTGTGCTTTTTCCAATTCTTCTTGGACTTCCTCTTTCTCTTTTTGAGGTTCATCAAGGTCGGTAGGGTTTTGAAGTTCTTTATTTTTCTCCCCCAATTCCTTCATATCCTCTTTCAACTTATCAAATTCCTTATTGATTTCTTCTTGTTCCTTTTCGAGTTCCTCTTGAGCTTTTTCACTGTTTTCAGTTTCCTTACTCAATTTTTCCTCTTTCTCCGCTAATTCATTTAATTTATCAATTGTTTTTTCCATTTCTTGCTCAAACTCTAATTGTTTGAACAATTCCATTATTCTTTCTAATTCTTTTTCTAATTCATCTTCATTCATTTCAAAATCTTCCAACTCTTCGAGTGCAGATTTTTTATTCATTTCTTCAAGGAGTTCTTTCATTTTCTCCATCATTTCCTTCATCTCCTCATCCATTAACTCCTCGAACATTTCCTTTAGTTGTTCTTGTTTTTCCAACAACTCTTCATCCATTTCAGAGAACTCTTCTTGATTCTCCAAATTTTCCTCGAATTTCTGTTGAGCCTGCTCCATTTGTTCTTCAATCTCTTGCTGACGCTGCATTAATTTTTCCAATTCCTTTTGGTCACGCCAATCCAATTCTTTCTTTTGTAACAATTTTTCACGAAGTGCCTTAATATCTTTCTGTAATTGATTTGCTTCCTTAATCGTATTTTCTAATGCTTTCTTAATCGACTCATTATTATCCTTCGCCATTTCTTCATATTCCTCAACCGTCGGTAAAGCATAAGCCATCAATGAAGTTCGAGCCGATTTACGACCATTCACACCATCATTATCAAACGTTTCAAAATAGTAAGTCAATTTATCACCAGGCTTCATATCCAAACTTTGCAAATCCCAAGTGTAATCATAATTCGTAGATTTTGGAGCCGTGATTTTTAAAGGATTAGAAATCATTTTACCTTTTACGCCTTCTCTTTCAACTGTATAATTGAACGATAATTGGCTTAAGCCATAATCATCAGAAGCATCACCCACGAAAAACAATAATTTACTTTGCGTACTATCTTCAAACTGCTTCACTGTAATTGTTGGATGCAAATCCGGAACAACCGAAATGGAATAAGCAACAGAATCTGCGTTTGGTAATGCTTTATTAGAAATATAAACCGTGTAAGATTGGTCTTTACGTTGTTTCTTTTTTACAGAGAATGATTCCTCACTCGTTTGTTTTGCTTTCGTAATATCTTTTTCACCAGAGAACTTCACCAAAACATTATCTGTGTTTTGAGCAGAAAAGAACCAACTAATATCTGTTCCTTCTGGAACAATTAAATCTCCAATATTATTCACCATTTCATCTGTACGGCGGGTATATTTTGGATAATCTAATTTCACATCGAAGCCAAGAATATTTGGTTTACGAAGAATATCTAACTCATATCCCTTAGAATCAAAACCACTTGCCGTTAAGTTGAATGCGATTGGCTTTGCGACGTTACTAAATTTATATGTAAATTTATTATTTTCTACTTTCGTCAATTTATACTCATAACCATTAATATCAATGTAAGCTTCATTCGGTAAGATTTCGCCATCTACTTCTATTTCCAATTCGTAGTCGTCAAACTGGACAACCGTCAAATCTTGATTTTTTATGGTAAACAGAAAAGGAGCAGGACGTTCGAATTCAGTTCCATTATTTAATAATCGAGCAGATGAATCTTTAATAATTCGAGCATCAATTAATAATAAAGCCAATAAAACCAATAATGGAGGTAAAGCGTAGCGTAAATATTTTCTATTCTGGGAAAGATCAATTGCTTTCTGGAAAGGAACAGGTGTTAGCGTTTTCGTCTTTTGATTAATACTCGCTAAAATTAATTCTCGATTTTGGCTTGCAGAGGATTGTTTCTTTAATTGCAGAATATTTAGCATTTTATCCTTTACATCGCTAAAATGTTCGCCTATAATTGACGCTGCATTTTCGTGAGAAATTACTTTTCCTAAACGGAAATAGTGCATCAATGGAATAATAACCCAACTTATCAAGGCAATTCCACTGATTCCGACAAATGAGAAAAATAGAATCTTACGAGTACTCGTAGGATAATACATGTAATATTCCAATACGCTAATTATTAAGAATAAAGCAAGAATAAGTCCTAAGCTATATAATACGCCTCGGATAACTTGATTCACGTAATATTTACGAATAAAGTTATCTAATTTTTCAATAAGTAATTGATAATTGTCCTTTCCCATAATTGATTATCCTATTTTTATAAAAGGCAAAATAAAACGCACTCTCTGATATTACAAAGTACAACCGTTTTGCTTTTTTCTCTATTTCCCAACCTCACTTTAACATAAACTTTAATAATTATGTTAAAAGTAAATCTGTCTTATAAGCCGGATTGATGTTTATTTTTTAGGGTTCAAACCTATTCTTAAACTTAGTTGAAATCAAAACATTCGATATACGATATGTCTTTTAAGATGTTTCAAATGTAATACTTTTTCCACACTTGTGTAAAAGTCTATCAAAAATAGCTTAAAACTGTCTGATGTTTCGACATAAAAATGATTTAAATACAATCTTTTTTATCACAACAAATACCATACAAAATTGATAGATACCTAATTTTTAATATATGTATATACTCCCTTAAGTCACGTCCGAACATAATAATAAAAGAATATTTAGTTCAGATACCTTTATTTTCTAAAAATGACTTGTTGTGATTTCACTATTAAAATTCTGTAATTTTGTAGATTTAAAATTCTAATTTTTGAGTTTATTTAAAGTTTGGTTTTGAGTTCGTAAAATAGTCGACTTTCAGGTCAAAGGATAAAATTTAAATATACTCTTAATCCAACTCAATAAATTGAGTTACAAAAATCTAAACATTGTGATAAGAATTGCAATATTTGCTTCGGGAACAGGTTCAAACGCAAGAGAAATTATTAAACATTTTCAAAACTCGGACACTATTTCAGTAAGTTTAATCATCTCAAATAAGCAAACCGCCCCTGTACTGGACATTGGCAAACAGTTTGATATTAATACATTGGTAATCAATAGAGTTAGTTTTTATAAATCAGAAGAGATTTTAAAGAATTTATTAGATTATAAGATAGATTTTATTGTTCTCGCAGGATTTATGTGGCTTATTCCGAAATATCTAGTCAAAAAATATGATGGAAAGATTATTAATATCCATCCTGCACTATTACCAAAGTATGGTGGAAAAGGGATGTATGGAATGAATGTGCACAAAGCCGTACACGAAGCTAAGGAATCCGAAACTGGAATTACCATACATTTCGTAAATGAACACTATGACGAGGGAAATATTATTTTTCAAGCAAAATGTACTTTGGATGTGACGGATACAGCAGAATCTATCGCTCAAAAAGTACATAAATTGGAACATCAGAATTTTCCGAAAATAATTGAAAAGGTGGTTAGTGGTTCGTAGTCAGTAGTTTTCTTGTGCGGAACTACCAATTACCTACTATAGACTACGGATATTCGCTATACTAATACCTAAATTAAAAATTATGAAATATCTATTATTAACTATTCTACTTTCCGTGATTAGCTTTAGTGCTTTTTCACAGATTCAAAAACCGTCGAGCGATATGAGTTATCGTAAAAAAATTGCGATGGCAGATGAGTTTTTTCAAAAAGGAAATTTTGGAAGTGCCGCAGTTTTTTATCAAAGTGCTTTCGAGGAAAAACCAAAGAAAATAGAAATTGCCTTCAAAGCGGGAGAAGCTTTTGCTAAAATACGAGATTATAAGAATGCTGCTTTTATGTATCAAACGATTAAGGAAGAAGCAAAATCCTACCCGAAGGGAAAGTATAAATATGCTTTAGCTTTAAAGCAATCGGGAGATTATAAAACGGCTATGGTAGAATTTGATGCTTTTATTAATAGCTATAAAGGGGAAGATTTTAATAAAATAAATGATGGAGTTTCTAATGAAATAAATGGCTGTCAGTTAGCTATTTTATTATCTAATGAAGGTGGAGAAGAAGATATTGAGATTGAACATTTGAGTAGAATGGTGAATAGTGATAAGAACGAATTCGCTCCAATTCCATTCGTGGAAAACTTATTATATTTCTCCTCTATGCGTGAGGGAATGTCTCAGATTTTTCGTTCGGAAAGAGGCGGTGGAGGCTGGGATCGACCACAGAAACCAGTGATTTTTGGAAGTATGGAAAAGCCACATTTTGGGCACGGAACATTTACGCCGGATAGAGACGCATTTTATTTTACACAATGTGAAATGAATCTGCAAGGTGATTTTCAATGTGATCTTTATGTGATGCAGCGTAAAAATAATACGTGGTTGAAACCAGTTCGATTGCCGGATTATATTAATGAAGGAAATACAACAAGTACGCAACCTTTCGTAACGGTAATTGATGATAAAGAAATTTTATACTTTGTATCGGATAGAGCCGGAGGTTTCGGTGGATTAGATATTTGGTATGTGATGAAAGATAGTGAAACGGAAGATTTTAATTTTTCCTTACCTATTAATTTAGGAATTGGAATTAATACGGTCGCAAATGAAACGACACCTTTTTATGATAAAAATGCCGAAATTATGTATTTCAGCTCAGATGGACATCCTGGTTTTGGTGGGTTAGATATTTTTCGTTCAAACGGACATCTAGATCAATGGGATAAACCCGTTAATCTTGGGCGACCTGCGAACTCTGGTTCTGACGATCATTACTATGTGTTAGGTGCCTCAAAAGAATATGGTTATTTTATTTCCAATCGATTGGAAGGAACGTCAAAAGAATATTCTGATAATGATGATATTTTCTATTTTGATAAAAAAGAAATAGAAGTTGTGATTAGAGGTAGCATTACAGAAAGTGGTAACTCAAGCAAATTATTGGACAATGTGACGGTAGAATTAATTGAAATAAATGGTACAGGAAGTGAAAATTCATTGATTACTAAAATTTTCAATGATGGTGAATATTATTTTAAATTATCACCCAAAAAGAAGTATAAAATTGAGGCGACAAAAGATGGTTATGAAACGACTTTCTTTGAGTTGGAAACTAATAATTTTAGTAATAATTCTGAATTTATACAGGATTTAGGACTAGAGAAAGTGGAAGTTGTGGTAAGTATAGAAGCACCAACGAAGCCGCGGGTAAACGAAACTTATACGGAAGAACAGCCAGAAGCTGTGGCAGAGACAACGCCACAAA
>CAWVWD010000164.1:0-8223 GCA_963933585.1 uncultured Saprospiraceae bacterium | reverse complement strand
GAAACGACTGACAAGTATGATTGATGATGTTTTGATTCTCGGACGTTTGGATGCTTCAAAAACACCTTTCAGACCAAGATTAAATGATTTAGTTCAACTTTGTGAACAGATTATAAGTGAAGAATTTGATGCTGAAAGTGATGCTCGAAAAGTGGAGTTAAAACTAAATGGCAAACTAAAATTAGTCTGGTGTGATAAAAACTTGATGTTTCATGCAATTATCAATTTGGTTTCTAATGCTTTCAAATATTCAAAAGGAAAACCAAATCCGATTATTAGTCTAAATTTTAAAAATTCTGCGGTAACTATTGCAATCACTGACTTTGGAATCGGAATAGATGAGGATGAAATTCAAAATCTATTTCAATCTTTCTTTCGTAGTAAATACGTTTTAGATATTCAAGGAACGGGTTTAGGTTTAGTCATCGCAAAAGAATTCATTGAAATAAATGGTGGAATGATTCATGTCGAAAGCCAAAAAGAGAAAGGATCAAAATTTGTAATTAATCTACCTTATGGTAGCCAAAATAATATATAAAAAGTGGTTTCACTTTTTTGAAGATACAAACGAAGATGAAGTTATAAAAAGATATAATTCATCATTCATTTAAAGATTGGGTTTATTTTGCTGGTTATTTCAACTATTTGCCTAGGTTGAAATATTAAGAGGTAAGACTTATTGTTCGTCAGTGAGTCTTACCCTTATTTTTCCAAAAACTCCGTCCAAAAGAAATTTATTATTCGTAATAAATAACAATGATTTAGACACTTGAAATGTAGTGAGGAAGGGAATTTAAAATACTCCCATTAGTCGATATTTAAAACGGCTTTCTCACTCACTTCTCTTTTCTATCTAATACCAGTAAAGAGTCTATATATTAATTATTAATTATATATTTAGAAAAAAAGGAAGCAAACATTTTTATAAATGTTTGCTTCCTTTTTTTGTAAGTAACCAGCATGGTTTGCTATACGTTAATTCTCAATATCTGCTTCAACTTTCCGTAATTTCTCTTTACAATATTTTATTAATTCTCCTGAACGTTTGACTTTTTCCGTCAATTCGTCAATGCTAATTTCCTCATTCTCAATCTGTGCCACAATTATTTGTAATTCCTCTAATGCTTTTTCGTATGTCATTTCTTTATTTATGTGTGATTGTGTTGTCGTCCTGCTGTACCTGTCCTGAAATATCGGTGGTTGTCGTTATCGAAAAAATCAACACAACAATTACCGATATTTTCGGGACAAGCCTATCAAAACATCAACACATTTTATAAAACCTTCGCTTGTATTTTTCCGTCTGCGAAATGTGTTTCAATGATATCGTTTTCTTTTAATAATGTTTTCGAAGTAATGATTTTTCCATTTTTAGTCGTCATCGAGAAACCTCTTTTTAATGTATTCTTTGGGTTTAATAATTCCACCGTTTTCTCAATTAAAGCCAATTTCGAACTTGCCAAACGCAATCTTGATTTAACCAATTTCGGAATTTCATGATCAATATAATCAACCATTCGTTCGGCATTAAATAATTGCGTTTTTACAGTATATTTCACACCTTGTTCGATTTGTTCCAAAAACTGACTGTTTCGATTCAAAACACTTTGTGTATTTTGTCCTATTAATTGATGTAATTGATTGACTTTCAATTCATAGTTTAAAAATCGTTCTATCAAGAAAGTTGCTACAGCCGTTGGTGTTTTTAAAGAAGAATGAGCCACTAAATCTGAAATTGATTCATCAATTTCATGTCCAATTCCAGTTAAGACTGGTAAAGGGAAATTCGCTAAAGTTCTACATATTTTCAAGCTATCAAACCCCGATAAATCTAACTTAGAACCGCCACCACGAATCAAAACAACGGCATCAAAATTTCCTTTTTGTTTTTCGATTTCTCGCAAGGCATTAATGATTTCTTTCTCCGAAAATTGACCTTGCATCGCTGCTTCAAACAAGTGATACTTGATATCATAATCATATTGATTCGTCGTCAACTCTTGCAAAAAATCTTGTAAACCGGCGGCTTTAGAAGATGAAATTACAGCGATTCGTTGAGGAACTTTTGGTAATATTAACTGATTATTTTTCTTAAATAAATCTTCCTTTTTTAATTGTTCAATAGTCGCCTGACGTTGTAATTCCATTTGACCGAGCGTATAAGCAGGATCGATATTTTCAATCACCAATTTCAATCCATATCGCGCACTAAAATCAACTTTTACTTCCACTAAAACCTGAATCCCCGATTGCAATAAATTCTTAAAGTTTACACCAATTTTCTTTTTTAATCGGTAATACGTTCCCGACCACATGACGGCTTGAGATTGAGCAACAATCTGCTGCGTAATCTCATCTTTTTCTATTAAATCAATATAATAATGTCCACGAGAATTATTGATTTGCATAATCTCACAAGTGACCCAAACGGGTTCTGGTAAATTCGCAACGACAATTCGATTCAAAAATTGATTTAATTCTAATAAGGTATGTTTCATGGTTCAATTATTCGGTTTTTCGTTAGAAACCTTGTCGGTTTGATATACGCAAACTGTCGTTCTGACGCAGGTTGTTTTATTGTTTTTTCCAATGATTGACAGAAAATTGCCAACTCCATTTTTCCATTCTCTCTATCTGTTCCTCTTTCTCGGGATTGAAGTAGGATTCCGATTTTTCAGATTCTATTTGCCAATATCCATTTTCAGATTTAAACAATTTCGATTCCGTTTCCGTGATAAAACCTTCATAACCGATAAATTCTGAAAATATTAAATCTTGAACAAATTGGTGGTTTTTATTAAAAACTAAGATTAAGGTCGTTCGGTCATAAGTAATATCATCCATTTGTCGAGTAACGAAATACGCAGTATGTGTATTAGATAATTCCATTTTACCTTCTGCATAGAGTCGTTCGTCCCAACGCTTATATTCTAATTTTGAAGTATCAATTACGGTATAAAAAATATTATCCGAAATTATCGGTGAACCGACTTCGTGTAATTGTCCCAGGGTCAATTCTGTTTTTCTTGTATCTAACGTATCGGACCATTCTAAGATGGAAAAATAATTATCAAATTTATAAAAATCTTCTTTGGTGAAATTACTTTTTGTTGCCTGACAATTGGATAAAATAGCTATTATCAATAAAAAAAATCCGAATCTTATCATAATTATTCCGATATTATTACATGAAACATTGATTATTTTACGTGTAAAAGTGCGTTTTAATTCTGAAATAACAAAAGTGTAATCTAAATTTAAAGCAGATTTTTAGTTAAAAAAGTCCGGGGCAACTTATTTTTATAAAAATAGAAAGGCCAATTATTCTAAGATGAATAATTGGCTTTTCTATTAAAGAATTAACAATTCAAACCTTATTTAAAAGGATCACTGAAACGGACATCACGAATAAATTCTTCATCTGTAAATGTATTTAAATAAGCGATTAATGCTTCTTTTTCAGTTTGTGTAAAGTTCATTCTTATAGGCTGATTAGCATTGGTTTTTAGATTTGGATGCAGATTCGTATGATTTGAAATACCATTACTATAATGATCAATTACGGCTTCCAATGTTGCAAAACGACCATCGTGCATGTAAGGATCTGTTAATTTAACATTACGTAATAATGGCACCTTGAAAACGCCATCCTGAAATGAAAGGTTAGAAATCTCTCCAATTCCGTTATCGGTATAAACGGCATCTAAACCATTATTAGCAGTTGATATATTTGGAGTAAACTGAGAGCCGCCGTGACAGCTTTCACAATTTGCCATAAACAAAGTCTTTCCTATGTTTTCTTTTGAAGTGAAGTTTGGAAAATCAACTTCTATATCTAGTACGTTATTTAAGCCTTCATCAAATTTTGTTTGAGTCGTACTGAAAGAACGTATAAATTGAGATAAAGCCGAAACGATTAACTGTTCTTGAATTTCCTCTGTTTGGAAAGCTTTTTGGAATAAAACTCTATAATACGCTTCTTTTTTAAGTTTTTCTGCTAGATCTGCCAGATTCATTCCCATTTCGATAGGATCTGAAATCGTCATTTCACATTGTTGTTCTATCGTCATTGCTCGCTCATCCCAGAATAAGTGACTTTCTCCACCAAAACCACCATAAGATGCTTCAAAGTTAGGAACAGTCCCCAAAGCAAAAGAATTACGTTTGGTCTTTACTCCTTCGAAACCATCACTAAGGGCTACTTTATCAGAAAAAGCATTTGCTTGTGAGTGACAAGATGAACACGAGACTTCATCATTAGCAGATAACTTTTTATCATAAAATAAAACACGTCCAAGCGTTGCCATATCTGCACTTATAAAAAGTTCTCCTCCTCCAAAGTTTTGGAAATGTCTTGGAAAGGTAACATCATAATTATACGTTTGCTCCGGCAAATCAACAACGTTGCCTAATACTTGCCATTCTTCATCCGTATAGCGATTTAGTTGTGTTCGTTCTGTATTATCCTGACAAGCAACTATTGTAACTAATAGTCCTAGAACTAATAAATAAGTAGCATTTTTTTTCATTTTGTTAGATTTTAGCATAAAGTTCCTTTTATCTTGTATGTAAGATACATAAATTTGACAATTCATTGTTGGATTACAAAAGCCTTAACGATCAGGAATATGTAAAGCGTTGCCTCGAAATAAGTTTTTAATAGTTCTTCCTTTCAGAATATAAAGCTATTTGTACCTCTTTCTAGTGAAAATTGAAAGAGAAATTAGGCTTATTTAATTGCTTTTTTAGAGGGCAAATATATCGAAATAGTTTGCTCGAAATTTTTGCGTTTTACCAGATTAGAAATTCAATTCTTTAGGTAAAAAGTAGGAATGAAAACTTGTGAAGATTAATTCAAGAGTTTATCGGTTAACATGCCGGATTTTAAACCCGGTGTTGCTTTGATTTTTTATTGGAGATTAAATCTATCGTTTTGGGCGAATTTTTGATGCCTTTGCCTTTGATTTCTCCTTAAAGTCGGTCACTAATATGAAAATTACTAGAGATTCAAAATCGTTTAGGCCGTATGAAAGTATAAACAATTCATCATTCAAAAATTACTAATCGTCAATTTCTTGGCTTCGTGCATTTAATAAGAACATCAATAAACCGTAGGGGTTTTTATCCTTCAGATAAATTACTTTATACCTTAATAAATCTAAACAGTTTGTTGGTGAATTCAATGCAGATTCAGACATTTGAAGTTGATCATGCAGGTCAAATTTTACAGCTATTTCGATTTTGCTTACGACATATTCTTCGGTTTCTGACCAATATTCAATAACCCAGGCATCATTTTCAATTTTGTCATTGAATAAAATCATAAACCAAGGAGAACGCAAATAATAAAGTGTATCAAAATCAAAATAAGCGAACGAAAAACCAGGATAAGTAATCATTTTGTGAGGAACTTCGAAGATATCAGCAAGTTCCTGAACGGTAATCATTTTATCTTTAAACGCATCGCTTGTATGATAAACATTTTCTAATTTCTCAATCGGTTGCCATTCCTTTTTGTCATAATAAAACTCCATTTTACCTAAACGAAGTTTGTAATCAAACCATGTCGAATCATGCAAAGTATAACCGGGGTAATAATATTGGAAACTATTTTCCATCCCATACTCAATCTCTTTAAGCATCGTGAATGTTCCCAAACTATAAGCCGCATAATCATTATCAAAAACGCCTAAGATACTCGCCATCGAGCTACTGCCTAAGTCAAATAAACTGAATGCAATCAGTTTATCCTCCTCATAAACACTTACTTCATAAGTATCAAATATTTCCTCACTCATTACTCGACCTTCTTGACCATTCATGTAACTGTGTAAATCATGGTGTAGGAAACCCTTGAAACGGTGACGATGATTTTGATAAAGCATTTCTTTTTGCAGCGAATTCTGAAAGGGCTGTGTTTTGACCTGAAATCGGTTCATTACATGCTTAGTAATCCGGCGTTGTTTCTTTTTGAATGTATGATTCTGAAGTGGCAAACGAATATTAATGACCGTCTGAAGAGATTCTTCGAGGCACAAAAAGTCCGAACGATACATGGAGATACTGCCACGAAACCAACCTTTAGCAAGGTATTCATCTAATTCGTAAGAAGAAAAAGATAGAGGATAATAATGTTCCGCAAGCATTTTTTGTGGTTCGTAAAATAAATAAATAAAATATCAAGGTAAACCTATAAGGTTTTTAAAACCTTATAGGTTTGGAATCAGCTAGTTATGCTTCATCATCGAAAACTTCCACCGTTTTTCGTTTTTCAACAAGCTCTGTGAATTGTCCATTATAGCGGGTTCCTCGAACGATATGATTGTCAATCCAATGATAATTCCCTCCGCGAGGTTTATTCATCAACAAAGCGTGATATTTGAATCCACTTTGTACCAGCCATTCGTCAGTGACTTTTCGGTGTTCTTCTGTTCGGGAGGTAAAAAAAGTAATGATTTGACCTTCCTCATACCATTTATTGATAATTGCTAGTGCATCAGGAAATGGTTCGCACGTCACCATTCGTTCTGGTGTTTCGTTCGGTACATCTTCCGTTATTGTTCCATCAATATCAATTAGAAAGTTCTTTATACCCTCTGGTAATGTTGGACTAATTAAATTTCCTTTCTCGTCGAATAACTTGTTTAAATCTTGTTGTGTCATAAGTTTTTACATTTCTTGAATTTGTCTTGAAACCAAACTCGGTGTAATGTGAATAAATTTATTGGTGCAGCATTTTTTAGTACACAACAGGCTTTTATTATTACTTTACGGTTCGATTATTTGGCTGTTTCATCATCCTAACGCTAAAGTAATGAAATACTATCGAATAATCGCTTTCAAATTATCATAAGCTGCCAAAGCTTCATTAAAGCGATTTCTACTTGGCATGAAAACTATTTTCTTTCCAAAATATCCCGATTCGATAAAGTGAATCGTGACCAAACTAAAGAAAGCGTAACTCTTGGTTGTTATTTTATTAATATTCGAAATTGGATACTTATAAATCTTAAAATAATTCGTCACATAAATGAATTCACTGTCAGTTTCGACTCGCATCAATTTCATCAAAGTGAAAATCATTAAAATCGTTCCGATTGAAAAAAACGCAGTCCAACCAATTCTGAAAATAAATAAGTCTAAACCTCCAACCATCAGCTCATCTGTCATCCAAAAAATAATACACAACGCACCAAAAAACACTGTCCAGACTAAAGGGACAAAATATTTTAAGATAACCGTCAAATTGGATGATATGTTATATGTTTTCAATGACATACTTTTCTAATTTTCTGCAAAACTAATATTTTTCTGCAACTATTTTTGATGTAAAATCTATTAATACCTAACCCAAAGCACCTTAATACCTTTATTGGTTATTAAAACAAGAGAAATCCCAAATTTTCAGAATTCTGGATAATAATAATATTAATGATTTCTTATTTACTAAATATTGTAATTTCCCCTGTATTAGGAATGTTTATATCACGAATTTGTTCTATAATTTTGAGATTATTTTTGTCATTAAAATAAGTTAGTGAAGGATTGAAAAATAAGTACGGACAATTATTCGGTTTTATCAAAACTAACTCTAAGCTTTTTTTATTCACGTAAATGATTCAGACTCATTCTATTGAACCCTTTGTTTTTGCAAACCCAAAATCTATTAAATATTCACCGATTTTATTAATATTCATCGTTTCCAAACTTAGACTAGCAACGTCTATCAGAGTTGAAGGTTAAATTTCGGATAAACTTTTTCTAATTCAGATGCTTTTTTATCAAAGAAATCTAAGTAATGTCTAAATTGCCTAATAAATAGTACTTTTTCTTTCTTAATTTTTCAACTATTTCCGTTTAAGAACTTCGATACACTTTCATACCATATTTGCTTTAGAATGCATTGTGGAGTTTTAGTGATGTATAAAAATGAAGGCCATTTTCTAATAGATCAGTTTTCTATAATCAACTTCATTAAGTTGATTCTTCATAATTTTAGAAGGGTATGAAGTGACCTCTAAAAGTAACTTTATACCAAACAAAAAAGGCCTTTCGATTTCTCGAAAAGCCTTGATTTTTGTGCGGAGGAAGAGGGATTCGAACCCCCGATGGGCTCTCACCCATGCTGGTTTTCAAGACCAGTGCATTCAACCGCTCTGCCATTCCTCCGAGCGATATCATCGTCTTTATTCCTAAAGCGGTGCAAATATACAACTGATTTTG
>CAWVWD010000163.1:0-8226 GCA_963933585.1 uncultured Saprospiraceae bacterium | reverse complement strand
CTCGTGCGACTTTGCTCATCAAGCTCGACATTGCGAAAGCAGAAACTGCATTTCGAGCGGATAAGCCACTTCCGTCTTCCATAAAGAAAGTTTTCGTATCAAAACCTCGACCTTCCCAAAATTCCAAAACGGCTTCCACGCCTTTTTCGGTTGTACCAATATTTTTCACCTTTTTCCCCATTGCTTTCAGTAAAGCTTCGCAGTATAGATTATTACTTTTTTCATTCGCACGAGCAATAATCTCTTTAATCATTGGTGATTTGTGTGTATAAATTATCGTTCTTTCGGCAGTTGACTTCTTACCTTCTCGGATTCGTTCTAATTCCGTAGTCGCAATTTTTTTCGTTTTAATTCCATTCATTTCCAATTTTTCCATCAAGAAATAAGCTGCAAAATAGGCCGGGTTCGGAATTGAACCTTTGATTTTAAAATTCTTTGTTCCCGGTGGAATCGTTCCTCGAACATAGCGATTGTAAGTATTGGGAGCACCGAAGATGTAAGCGTTATCACCAGTTCCCTTCTTCCCTATCGTCACTTCATTTTGAAAAGTTAAGTAAGGTAATTTTGGCGTTACCTGACCGATTGAGGTTTGGCTACCAATGACATTCGACCGTTTAAAATAGAAATAATAAAGGTTTTCATGGAAATTCAATGCACTTGGTCCAGCACCATAATAATTCCCCAAATCGTTCCATTGCCAAGTCGCAGGTTGTAACTGCGTAGAATTGAAATAAGCGTCGTCACCGATGATTTTACCTTCTATTTTGGTAATTCCTTTTTTACGAATTTCGTTCAAAAAAGTACTTAACAAGGCCTCCATATTTGCCACTTTTGGCAATTCATTTTCTTTTACTTCATCTGAACCGAGCATCGGATCACCAGTACCTTTGAGGTATAAATTCCCTTTTAAAATACCATTTTCTATTATTCCATCATATTCCAACGTCGTTTTGAAACGATAATTTTCGCCCAAAATTGCCAAAGCAGAAGCCGTTGTTACGGTCTTCATTGTCGAAGCGGGAATCATGGCTTTTCCTGAATTATAGGAACTAATAATTTCTCCCGTTTTCGTATCCATTATACAAACACCGAGTTGTCCGGCTGACATTGCAGGATCATTCGATAATTGATTAATCGCTGTTTTTAAAGCTGCCGTCGAATCTGTTTTCGTATAGTTTAATCCAATAATTAAAGTCAATATTGCTAAAAAGCGGATGCCGTATTTCATAGTTTTATCGTGATTCACCGCAGAGTTAGAGGAGTTTTCCAGAGTCTTTGTTTTTCACTTCGTTCAAACTTGGATGATATATTAAATAAGTTGGTTTATGTTTCAAACCTATAAGTTTTTGAAAACCTTACAGATTTCGTATCCACATATTTGATACCTTATAAAAGTGTGACCGAAGTGAAAATCAAAGACGTTGCGAAACGCCTCTAACGCTGTGGTAAATAATATTTGAAAGTCGTATAAAAAAGTAATTTCGTAGAAATATATTATAATTCCCTACTTTTATTCAGATTTTGCATCAATTATTACAAATGAGATATAAGCAAAATGGAAACTCCAAACCACAAAAAAAATTGTTATAACTGTAATACGGTTCTTTCTTCGGAAGATAAGTTTTGTTCTAATTGTGGACAAAAACATACAACGGGTAAAGTTCCTGTCTGGAATTTAGTGTATGATTTTTTAAAAAATGTATTCAATATTGATGCAAAACTGCCGAAAACTTTAGTCAAATTATTATTCTTTCCCGGACGATTAACAACCGAATTCTTCAAAGGTAAACATCAATCTTATCTAAAACCAGCACAGATTTTTGTATTTATGACCCTTTTTTGTTTTACGATTATCATCTTTCAAGCCAATAGCTTGAATACAAAATGGGCAATCGATGACGAACAGAAAGATTTTGGACTCCAGATTAACTTTAATGAAGTCGAGAATAATTTACATCGATTAATGGCAATAGATACCGCACAAAATGAGGTGGATTCTTTATTGAATATTGTCAAACAGAAAATAAATTCAGAAAGTACGTCAGCCCTAATTGATGCGACTTTTCAAGATTGGTTACCGCAAAGTCCAGCTTTATTGGATTCCTTAAATTTACCGACTTTATTGCCGCAAAAAAGAGCGCAGAGATATATCAAAATATCCAAAAAGGATTTAATTTTGTTACCAGAAAAGGAAGTCATTAAGAAATATAATATTGAAGGTTTTATTCCTCGTTTGTTATTCATGCAGACCCTAAAATCTATCAAACATGAAACCGAAATTATAAATCATTTTCTCGGTCGGCTTTCATGGACATTTTTCTTACTTGTTCCATTTTTTGCCTTGATGTTGAAATTATTTTATTTTCGTCGGAAACAATTTTACGTAGAACATTTAGTTTTTACATTTCATTTTCATGCGTTATTATTCACCATAATTTCATTGGTTTTACTAATTAGAAATGTCCTACCGATTTGGGTTTGGGGAACACTTTTAGCTTATGTTCCGCTTTATCTTTTTATTAGTATGAAATATTATTATAAACAAAGATTTTTTAAAACCTTACTTAAGTATATTTTATTGGCAACCAGCTATTTATTTCTTTTCATCATCATGCTATTAATCATTATAGCGATTGTTTTTGTATTGTTTTAGTGTCTATCAAACCTTATCGGTTTTAAAAATCGATAAGGTTTTTCGAATAAAAAAGACCGTTATATCATGTTTCGATATAACGGTCTTTTTTTTAACAATGAGGCAATTCGACAATTCGACAATAAAGTCTACTTCACTAGTTCAAACAATTTCGCAGGATCTAATAAAACACCATTTCGACGAACCTCTACATGTAAATGATCCATCATTGCAGGATTATATTTTCTTGAAATATCTTGAGCAACACCGATGATATCGCCTGGAAATAAATAATCTCCCATGACGAACGGACGCATATAAAAAATCTTAACTTCATAACCTTTATAATCTCCAACACCAACAATAACACAACCCTCCCACTGATCGTTTCCTCTCGTCGTTCCATAAGGATAAGCCATTCTGAACATCACTCCTTCTATTGGACAATAGACGGCACTTCCCGAAGTGACCAAAATATCAATTCCATTGTGTCGCCTTCGTCCTCTTGATGCACCAAAAAAACCATCGCCTTGCGAATCATTTCTGATTTTTTGATATGGAGAAGTGATTGGATAAAATTGTGGATTTGGTAAAGGTTGAATTCGTTCATTCAGTCGATAAGTACGAACCAATTTCGTTTGTATATTTTCAGGGATTATGATAGAATCCGGCAAATTTACAGTTAACATCGGAATTTTAGGTATCTCTTGAGAACCCTCCTCTTCCGCTGCCATAGAAAGGCGAAGCGTGGAACAGCTTGAAAGTAATAATCCAAATAATGCAAAGAGAAGTAGTCTATTAGTCACAGTGTCGTCAGTTTTAATAATTCGTCAATAAGTTGCAGCGAAAGTATTTTGTTCGGGTAAAAAGGTATCTTTTAACAGAGAAAACCTTATTAGGGATGAAAAACGGAATTTTTTACTACAAATCAAAGGAAAATGAATAAAAAAAAAATCTATTCTCAGAATAAGTCTTTTGTCAACGATTGCTTTACATTCATTTTACAATATGACAATATTATGACTTATTTTTCATTTGGAATATTTATTACATAATTATCAAAATTCCAATTAATAATATGTCTAATCAGGTAGATTATAATTTTTATTATTGTCTATCATAGTATCACAGAACTTTTCCGTTTTCAAAATATTGTTTATTTTCAATTGCCTTTTGTTAGGTGGTTCAAATTGAATAATTTTGTATTATCAATAAAAAGTAACATCAAAAAAGGTTAATTTCAATTAGCAGAAATTAATGAACGATAACAATAAGTAATATCATTCGTTCTTCGATAAAACTAAAATCTATTATCACTACTAATAATAGTGATGTTACTTATGAGAAGCAACACTTACAAATTTGACTTATTAAGATTGTCCTAAAAATTTAAGTACACGTTTTCTAACGTAACCGTTGGATGATATTCACTTAATTGTTATTTATCAATTTCGAAAAAGTTGATATTATAAGTCCTTTTTTAAAAGACAATAATTTAAAAAACTTTAAATCAAAACAGACGATGACAAGGTCTAAATTACAGTACATTTGGTTAGATGGTTCAAAACCTGCACAAAAAATGCGTGCAAAAACTCGTGTAGAAAATGATTTTTCAGGTAAATTGGAAGATTGCATTGTTTGGTCATTCGATGGAAGTTCTACAGGTCAAGCGGTAGGCGGTTCTTCTGATTGTTTATTAAAACCAGTATTTATTTGTCCAGATCCGGGACGTATCGACGCTTATTTGGTGATGTGTGAAGTAATGAACGCAGACGGAACGCCACACGAAACGAACGGACGTGCAAAAATCAATGATGATGATAATGATTTTTGGTTCGGTTTTGAGCAAGAGTACTTCTTATGGGATAGCGAAGTCAGTAAGCCTTTAGGTTTTCCTGCAAACGGTTTTCCTGCACCACAAGGTCCTTACTACTGTTCAGTAGGTGCGGAGAATGCTTTCGGTCGTGAAATCGTAGAAGAGCATTTGGATTTATGTATTGACGCTGGTTTGAATATTGAAGGTATCAACGCTGAGGTTGCTGCCGGACAATGGGAATTCCAAATTTTCGCAAAAGGTGCAAGAGCAGCTGGTGACCAAATTTGGGTCGGTCGCTTCTTATTAGATCGAACTGCGGAAAAATATGGTATTACGATTAATTATCACTGTAAGCCTTTAGGTATCACAGATTGGAACGGTTCAGGTATGCATGCTAACTTCTCTAACGAAGTATTGAGAACTTGCGGAAGCCGTGAAACTTATGAAAAAATCTGTGAAGCATTCGCTCCTGCGGATGTCATCAAAAAATGTATTGACGTTTATGGGCCAGATAATCATTTACGTTTGACTGGTTTACACGAAACGCAATCTATTCACGAATTTAGCTACGGTATTTCTGATAGAGGTGCGTCTATTCGTATTCCAATCGCAACCGTTGAAGGTGGATGGAAAGGTTGGTTAGAAGACCGTCGTCCGAACTCTGAGGCAGATCCTTATACAGTTGCAGCAGTTATCATTGATACCGTGAAAGCGGCTAAGGTTTAATTAAGAATTTTCATACAATATATTATTGGGCGACATTCGGAATTTTTCGGATGTCGCTTTTTTTGTTATCAAAAAACGTTCATGCCAGTGAAAATCGGTACAAATCAAATAAAGTCATAACGGGCTGAAAATGTTCAAAAGCACATTCCCTAATTATTGTTTCAATCGCTAAAAAGGCGTAATCGCTCTCGATTACGCCTTTTTTTTGTGAGCTATTAGAGGTGTGACTTTAAGTCGAATGTCAATAAGCCGTCATAACCTCACTTAAAATGAGGTTATGACTACTTTCGAATATCTACTTTTCGAGAAAAAACAAGTATCAAGTATCAAGTATCAAGGCAAGTCCGTACTTTTATGGTTTTAATATTAAAGATATAAAGGTTATTAGGTATTTGGGTATAAAGGTAAACATCATCAGAATGGTCAAAACCTTAAAACCTTGTCCCTCCAAATGTTAAAACCTTAATTATAAATTATATATAAAGTGGGAAGAAGACGTAGAAAGCAAAAGATTGTTGAGCAGGTTCGTTTGACGGAAATAGCGGATAAGGGAAAAGCATTTGGGAAGAAAGATGATATGGCTTACTTCGTGGAAGATGCTGTACCCGGCGATGTTGTAGATGTCTTAATCACAAAAAGCAGTACGAATTTCAAGAAAGGTCGAGCGGTAAAGTTCCATGAATATTCGGATAAGCGAGTCGAGCCTTTTTGTCCTCATTTTGACCTTTGTGGCGGTTGTAAATGGCAAAACTTGGATTATGAGGAGCAGATTATTCAAAAGTCAAATATTGCTAAAAATGCGATTGAGCGTTTGGGACAAATCGAGATTCCTGATTTTCAACCTATTTTAGGTTCTGAAAAGACGCAGTATTATCGTAACAAAATGGAATTTTCATTTTCTAATAAACGATGGTTAACGGATGAAGAAGTACAATCCGGTGCAGAATTCAGTAATAGAAATGCTTTAGGCTTTCATCGTCCTGGTTCTTTTGATAAGATTTTACACCTTGACCATTGTTATTTGCAGGGTGGTTTATCGAATGATATTCGTAATTCTGTTTATAAATTTGCGATGGATAATGATTTTTCGTTTTTCAATATTCGAGAAAAAGGTGGTTTATTGCGAAATTTGATGATTCGAAATACGACTTTGGAAGAAACGATGGTTGTCGTGATTTTTTATGACGACAATCCTGAACAAAGGGATTTGATGATGAATCATTTGAAAGATACATTTCCTCAAATTACATCTTTGCAATTCATTATAAATCAAAAAGCAAACGATACCTTTTTAGATTTACCAATTTCGACCTTTTATGGTCGAGATCATATTTTTGAAATGTTGGGAAATTTGAAATTCAAAATCGGTGCAAAATCATTTTTTCAGACGAATAGTACGCAAGCTTTTCATTTATATAGCATCGTGGCAGAATTTGCTGGTCTTTCGGGTGAAGAGAATGTTTATGATTTATACACTGGAACGGGAAGTATTGCTTTATTTCTTGCCGATAAAGCGAAACACGTGGTAGGAATTGAGGAAATTGAACCTGCGATTGACGATGCAAAAATTAATGCGAACAATAACGGAATTGATAATGTTACTTTTTATGTAGGTGATGTGAAAGATATTTTGACAGATGAATTCGCAATTAAACACGGAAAACCTGATGTATTAATTACAGATCCTCCCCGTCCGGGAATGCACGAAAAAGTGGTGGAAATGTTATTACAATTAGAAGCTCCAAAAATCGTTTATGTAAGTTGTAATCCCGGTACACAAGCAAGAGATTTAAAGCTTTTGAGCGAAAAATACGCTTTGACGAAAGTTCGTCCTGTAGATATGTTTCCACATACACATCATATTGAAAATGTAGCTCTTTTAGAGTTAATTTAATTTAAGTAGTTATTTAATATCAGTAGTTTAAGTCGTGACTTTAGTATCCAAAATTCTGACAATGTTAGAATAATTTATATTAATAAATTGCTTAAACTACTCAAATACTTTATAAAAAATGGAAAAAGAATTATTGACTTTAGAAGCAGATTTGAAGAAGTACCGTCCGATGTTTAAGAATGCAGCTGATGCAATAATAGAACAAAATGTTTCTAATTATCCGATTTTTGTGGCTCATAGACAAAGTCCAGTAATTGGAATTGGATTATTGGATAGAGAAGAATCAAATACGAATTGGTCGTTCAATGCTTCAACTTTGGAAGAATTTTCAACGAAACAAATCATTGAAATGTCAAAAGTTGATGATTTTAGAAAAGTTTATAAAAATCCAAAAGAATTTATCTGCGTATTTATACTAGAAGAAGGTTTGGGTCAATTCATTTTTTATCCATTAAATAATAATTAAATTGAACCTTCAAGAATCATAATTATTTAAGAAGCAATTAATATCCTTCAACTATGACTTTATCTCTTCGATTTAATGAATTTTAAACCTATCACATACGATTAATAACTTATGTGTTGAATTTAATAATATTTCCTATCTTGGTGATGGAAAATAAATAATTTAGATTAGTAATCAAAGAAAACTAAAATTACGCAAATGACTAATTACTTAGTCTAAACATTCCTAATTTAGCTAATCATTACCAATAAAAACACTACAA
Source organism: uncultured Saprospiraceae bacterium (assembly GCA_963933585.1). Classification (GTDB taxonomy): domain Bacteria; phylum Bacteroidota; class Bacteroidia; order Chitinophagales; family Saprospiraceae; genus CAWVWD01. Next base: position 430 of record CAWVWD010000163.1, on the reverse strand, counting down.
ATATCTTTTTATCAAGCAATTATACAATACCTAATTATATATATATCATCCCTTTTTACTTCATAAATAAGTCATATAAATAATTTGAATTTCAAATTATTTAGGAATGTAAACACTTTTATCGAATCATTAAATCTAATAATCAAATGTGGTTTATTATTTGCTGAAATAAGGTTATTAATGCTGTATTAAAAAAAAGCGATTAAAATCATAAATCAAACTCGAACTTGATTTTATAAAGTAAGGAAAATATGCACAATAGGGCTTTTCATAAAATACTTTTGATTGAAGATAATCCAGGCGATGCTCGCCTGGTAGAAATACTATTAGAAGAATCTGACTTTCACGAATGTGAAATCGTTAATAAAACGACACTAGGTGATGGTATCGAAGCTTTAAATCAAAGTGATTTTGCGGCAGTACTTTTGGA
>CAWVWD010000162.1:0-8226 GCA_963933585.1 uncultured Saprospiraceae bacterium | reverse complement strand
AAAGGTTACGCAAGGAATCACCAAATTCAACTCAACGCTCAAACCGTTAATTTCTTCAACTTTCGAACATTCGGAATTCCAAAAGGGGGCTTAGAAACTCAAAATTCTTTAGGTTTAATTTATGGTTTTGGAGGTAATGAAATGGATGATTTTATACCGATGATTGATATTTTGGGTAATCAAACGAAGCAAAAAAATCATGTTGGTTACGCGTATAATTTTTATAATGATGAAAATCAAATGAGCCAAAAAACGGCAACGATTTCTCTACAGTTTGACCGGTTGACTTTCCTTACTGAAAATGACGCTTTTTCTTTTTTTGCCAATGACCGTTACCGAACAGCTGCCGCAATGTTTCGTTATCGAATAGACGAATTTACCTATATTTCCATGCAAACAACGCTTTGGACTGGCGATCCTTTTTATAGGACAATTCAACCAATTTATGAAGATTACCCAAATTCATCGGGTTATGAAGATATGACAGGTTCTCGATTTACAGCAAATTCACACGGAATCTTAGCCATGCAAATTATTCGTTTATTACCCTATCAGCAGCAAGTTTTAATGAATCTCGGCATTGATGCAGAACAAGTTCGTCACGCGTTACAAAATCGTTTTATTCACGATATGCCATTTATTCCAAAGGGTTGGCATCTACCTCGTCAGCCACATATTCCGATGGTTGCGGAAGATGGAAAACCGTATTTATATCAAGAAGGACAGGTGATTCGGAAAGCTCGATTCTGGGGGAATGTGAATATTAATACGCCTATTTTTTATTGATGGTTTGCTCCCGCAGATTTTAAATAAAAATAAAATTGAAATTAGCTTACTGATTCTTTTTAAATCTGCCTTAAGAAAAATCGTGGACTGGGAGACGTTTTTTACTTCACCACAATCCGTTTTGTCACCACCTTTTCATTCATCACCCCATTTGAAGAAAAAATAGCCTACTCATTCGCACAGCAGACGGACTTCGAAAAATTGGGGTAGATTATTTATTTCCTCTTCCCTTATACAAAATCTAAAAATTCACAAAAATTCTTTTAATCGGTCGATTTGTTGGAACTCAACAAATAAATAGAATGATATTATAAATAAAAGTCAAAAATAATTCTGCGAATAGCTTTCATATTTTGAAAAGCCTGAAATGTATTCAAATAAGAAAATGAACCAAACCTATTTTCCATTGTTTTTATCGTTCAATGAGTTTTGTATCTATATATTTGTAAGAGAATAAAATTCATAATTGATCAAGTAAAAAACAAAAAAAAATGGCAAAAGTAGGCGATAAAATACCGGACTTTCAACTAAAGAATGAGCAGAATGAAATGATTAATATTGCGGACTATAAAGAACAGCCGATGGTGATTTACTTTTATCCAAAAGATGATACGCCGGGTTGCACGAAAGAAGCGTGTTCTTTCCGAGATAGTTTTCAAGATTTTACGGATGCTGGTGTAAGTGTTTTTGGAATTAGTGCAGATAGTCCAAAATCACATGAAGCGTTCAAAGCGAAATATCGTTTGCCTTATACGTTACTTTCAGACGCAGACAATAAAGTTAGAAAAGCGTTCAAAGTACCGACTGATTTATTTGGTTTGATGCCGGGACGAGTGACGTATGTTATTGATAAAACAGGAACGATTCGACATGTTTTTAAGTCGCAATTCAAAGTAGAAGAACATGTTACGGAAGCGTTAGACGTGATTCGTACATTGTAATTATAAACGACTTGTTTGAATGCTTTATCGTAGGATTATTATTTTTAGAAACAAAAAGGGCAAGTCATTACGACTCGCCCTTTTTGATTATTACAAAAATTATAGATGATATCTTAGCTTATTTTTGAGATTTTCAACATATTCGTTCTCAAGCGATAATGAAGAGGCATACTTCCCGTATTAATTACAATATCACCTGGATGAATGTAACCTTTCGACTTCAAAATATCTTGAACATCTGCAATGGTATTATCTGCTGAAACATGTTCTTTATCATAAAAGAATGCTCGAACGCCCCAAACTAAATTTAATTGAGCTAAAATCGAATGATTGTGAGAAAACACAAAAATTGGACAATTCGGACGATTACTTGCAATCTTAAATCCGGTATAACCTGAAGCCGTCATTCCGATAATCGCAGAAGCTCTAACTTCTCCGGCTACTTTACAAGTATTATAACAAATTGCGTCAGAAAGGTAAGTTCCTGATTCAGGGTTTGGTATTAATCCTTTATAATGAACATCTTCGTGCTTTTCAGCTTCTTGGATAATTCTACTCATCGTTTCAACTGTGATGACAGGGAATTCTCCGACAGAAGTTTCCGCACTTAACATTACAGCATCCGCACCATCAATTACAGCATTCGCAACATCCGTAATTTCCGCACGAGTCGGACTTGGACTGCTAACCATACTTTCCATCATGTGTGTGGCTACGATCACTGGCGTTGCTTTTTTAACACATTCTTTGACGATAAACTTCTGTGCTAATGGCAATTGTTCCATTGGAACTTCGATTCCTAAATCACCCCTGGCAACCATTACAGCATCTGATGCATCAATGATTTCATGAATATTATCCATTGCTTCTGGCTTTTCGATTTTGGCAATCATCTTAGCCGAATGACCTTTTGCTTGAATACGTTGACGCAAATCAATCATATCTTGTGCATAACGAACAAATGAAAGTGCAATCCAATTCACATGTTTTTGTGTCAGTATAAATTCTAAATCTGCTTCATCTTTAGGTGTCAAAGATGGTAATGAAATCTTAGTATTCGGAAGGTTTACTCCTTTTCGAGTTTTCAAAATTCCACCATGAATAATTTTTAATTTCACCTTATCAACGCCGTTTGTTTCGGCAACTTCTAATACTAATTTTCCGTCATCAATTAAAACCTTCTCCCCAACCTTTACATCTGCAGCGAACATATCATAAGCCATATAAGCTTGTTCACTTGTACCAAGAATATTTTCACTTGTGAACATGATATATTCTCCAGATTTCACTTCTACACCGCCATCTTTCATCTCTCCGACACGTAGTTTTGGCCCTTGTAAATCTGCCAAAATACTTACGTGCATTCCATAAGTTTTATTAATTTTTTTGATATTTTCGATAACTTTTAAATGTCCTTCATGGTCACCATGAGAAAAATTTAAACGAAAAACATCAACTCCTGCTTTGACTAATGCCAACAGGTCATTATATGAACTTGATGCTGGTCCAACGGTCGCTACTATTTTGGTTTTATTCATTTCTTTAATTATTATATGTGTTTTGTCCTTATTTGATTGTTAAACAACTTTCAGTACTTCAAATGTGTTTTAAGTGTAATTTGTACACTAAGGTAGAGCTTTTATATACATTTTTATCAAAAAATCTTTATACCAATGTATAATTCAATTAAATCTCCTTTCGTTTGACATGTTATTGTTAATAAAGCAGTTTTTTTTAGAAAATACTACTAGGTAGGAGAAATAAAATATTTATTTGTTAAAAAAATGTTAAACAGAATTAGCTTAACAAATCCTGAAAATTTAGAGAAATCAAGACTTTATCACATATTATTTCTTAAAAAGTGTAATAAAAGCATAAAAATTTTAATATCGAAAAATTTAACAGATAACAAAATTTCACATAATATTTTGAATAGCGTAACTTTGCATCAGTAATTGAAATTTGTTGTAATTTTACAAACTAAATAAATAATACATTATGCAAACTATATTATTATTCAACTTCATGGGCCCAGAAATGCTCGTTATCGTTTTTGCAATTTTGCTTTTATTCGGTGGTCGTAAAATCCCCGAATTAATGCGAGGAATTGGAAAAGGAATCAGTGAATTCAATAGTGCAAGAGCTTCTGTTGAGCAAGAGCTGAAAGGTGGTATGAACGAGAAAAAAGAAGAGGAGAAATCGTAATTCAGTTAATTTCGATCAATCTTAAATGAAATATACATTATTTAGTAAAGTAATATATATTTATAATTGACTTTCAATATAATGGCAGCCGAAATAGCATCAAGCAAATACAAGACACTTCAATCTGTTCAAGCCGACTTATTAAGTGATAAGATAACTTGTAAAGATTTAGTTACCTATTATTTAGGCAGGATAGAAGCGTCCAAACACTTAAATGCTTACGTTGAAATTTACGAAAGTGAAGCGCTAAAGTGTGCCTCAGAACTGGATGAAAAGTTCCGAACGAATCCGGAATCAGTTGGAAAATTATTCGGAATGGTTATCGCTATCAAAGATGTGATTTGTTATGCAAATCATGAAATAACAGCGGCTTCCAAAATGCTGAAAGGATTCACTTCACTTTTCTCCGCGACTGCCGTTGAAAATCTTCTGGCAGCAGATGCTATAATTATTGGTCGTGTCAATTGTGATCAGTTTGGAATGGGTTCTACGAATGAAAACTCCATTTATGGAGCGGTCAAAAATGCTGCAAATGAAAATCATGTAGCTGGGGGTTCTTCTGGCGGTTCGGCAGTTGCCGTTCAGGCAGATACTTGTTTGGCTGCTTTGGGTAGTGATACTGGTGGTTCGGTTCGTCAACCTGCTGCTTTTTGTGGAACGGTTGGATTGAAACCAACTTACGGACGAGTTTCTCGTCACGGTTTAATCGCTTATGCTTCTTCCTTTGACCAAATCGGTGTTTTGACAAAAAGTGTGTCTGATGCTGCGTTGATATTGGAAGTCATGGCTGGAACGGATGAATATGATAGTACCGTAAGTGATATTCCTGTACCGACTTTCTCGAAATCTTTGGATTTAAAGAAGAAGGTGAAAGTCGCATATTATGAATCGGCACTAAATCACCGCAGTTTAGATGCGGACATTCGTCAAAGGACGTTTGAATTGATTGATAATTTGAAAAAAGATGGACACGAAGTAGAAGCTGTTTCATTTGATTTGTTGGATTATTTAATTCCAACTTATTATGTGTTAACGACTGCAGAGGCTTCTTCTAACCTATCTCGTTTTGATGGCGTTCGTTATGGACATCGTAGTCCAGATGCGACGAATTTTCAGGAAACATATTTGAAAAGTAGAACGGAAGGATTTAGTGAAGAAGTAAAACGTAGGATTATGCTCGGAACGTTTGTATTAAGTTCTGGCTATTACGATGCTTACTTCACAAAAGCCCAGCAGGTTAGAAGAATGATATCGGAAAGAACTCGAGAGATTTTCGAGAAGTATGATTTCATTTTAATGCCAACGGCTCCGTCCACGGCTTTCAAGATTGGAGATAATTTAAAGGATCCTGTTGAAATGTATTTGGCTGATATTTATACTGTTCAAGCCAACTTAGCAGGAATTCCTGCGATTTCACTTCCATTATCAATCCATCCTAACGGACTTCCTTTTGGTGTGCAATTTTTTGCGGACAAATTTAAAGAAGAACATTTATTAGCATTTAGTCAATATGTGTCTGAAGCATTAATTGACTAAAAAATAAAAGACCATCATTCCGACTTTCATAGAAATGACCGTCTTTTTAAGCGATTATAAAAATATCTGCGACTTATTGCAGAAAGCCACCGTTTACGCTCCATTGTAGAAAGACGGCGGGATTTATTCACTAAAACAATTATATATGAAACCTATTACTTTGGTGTTACTGCTAGGTTTGATTTTTTCAATCGGTTCAGTTCAAGCACAAGAGTTTAGATTTCCTTCTAAAGTACGAGTTGAAGGTAACAAATCGTACACTTATGAGGCATTGGAAGCTCAAGAAAAAAGAGCAGAAAATCCTCGTACGGTCGTTAATATCTCTGATGAAATGTATAAACAACGTGTAGAAGGACTTTCGGGAGAAATCGAAATGCACTTTAATTCTTTGATAAAATCACACGTCAAAGCATACGTTACTCGCAGAAGAGCTTCGACCGAAAAAATCATCAGTCGTAGTATGGTTTACTTCCCAATTTTTGAAGAAACTTTCAGGCGACATAATATGCCAACGGATTTAAAATATTTAGCGATTGTAGAATCTGCTTTAAATCCAAGAGCCGTTTCACCTGTCGGTGCGACTGGTTTATGGCAATTCATGAAACCAACTGGAAAAGAATATGGATTACGAATTAATAGTCAATTAGACGAACGTCGAGATCCTCATGCGGCAACGGATGCTGCAGCACGTTACTTATCTGATTTATATAATCGTTATGGTGACTGGAACATGGCAATTGCGGCTTATAATTGTGGTCCAGGAAGAGTTAATCAAGCGGTGAAAAAGTCTGGTGATACAGATTATTGGGTTGCTTCGAAATTTATGCCGAAGGAAACTCGTAATTACGTTCCTGCATTTATTGGGGTGGCTTACGCAATGAATTATTATCACTTACATAATATTTATCCGGAACATCCGGAATATGATTTACAGATTTTGGATAAAATCCGTGTATTTGATAAAGTGACTTTCAAACAAATTTCAGAAATTACGGGAGTGACCATGGAAGCGATTCGTTTTATGAATCCTGCTTTTAATAACAGTTATATTCCGGCGAATAAGAAAGGTTATATTCTTTCTTTACCACTTACGGTAATGGCAGAGTTTAGAGCAGCTGTTCCAAATACGACACTAGTTGCGTTCGGTACACCAGCTTTGATTACTTATGAACAACAAGTAACTGCAACACCTTCGACTATCGTGAGTACGGCAGATCCAGTGACGTATCAATACGAACAAACGGAGCGAATTTACGATGTAAAACGGGGTGACAATCTAGGTAAAATTGCGAAGCAAAATAGCTGTTCGGTCAGTAATTTGAGGGAATGGAATAATATCAAAGGTTCTTTATTACAAATTGGGCAACAATTGGTCATTAAAGAAAAGAAAATTGTAGATAAATTTTATTCAAAAGGTGAAAATGGAATAGGACAAGCAACTTCTCCAGCTACAACTTCAAAATCTTTGGGAAGTCCCGCAACGGAAACTAAAACACAAAACCTTACTTTTCATAAAGTAAAAAGAGGCGAATCGCTTTGGAGTATTGCAAAGAAAAGTAAATCAAATATTCAAGATATTAGAATTGCGAATAACTTGAAATTGAATCAAAAAATAGAACCAGGAATGCGATTAGTGCTTCCAGGTAGGTAAGTAATATCAACCTCTTGCTTGATTAATAAAGTAATAATAATGAGTAAAAGCCATTTCCGAAGTTCGGAAATGGCTTTTTTAGTGGTGGATGTTTTTTTGTAATTCATAACTTGCGTGATGGGTTTATGTCGTCCTTACAGAACTTGGCGTATTTAGAAAGTAAACGTTTAAACCCTGTAAGGTGAAGTGTCGACTATGTCAGTTTTTAATAAAAGAAATCGAACCAGAGATTTATTTTTTATTTTGTTAATTCGATAAATTTAATAGGAAGTTTTTTCAAAAAAAACCTTGTGGGCGAGAATTTTTAAAGGTTTCTTCACAAAATCGAGACCGCACCTGTAAGAACAACATCACACAACGCATTATGATAACCGTGGGAAATCAAAAGTAAATTGTAATACGATTTATTTTTTAACATCTCTCTAAATCCAATTCACATTTTCTTTTCGTTTGGAAAGGAGTAGAAATACAAAAGGTATAAAAATTTATGGGTTTTAAAGGTATTTTCGATTTATACGATAATACCAAAACACCTATAAACCTATAAACCTTTATACCTTTACGACAAAATTTAATTTAGCAATGAAACGACTTTTATTTTTAATCGGGATGTTGAGTGCGTTGTCTATGTCGGCACAGAAAAGTACTGTTATTGTGCAAACAAAAGATACGGCGAAGTTGATTTTTATTGACAATAGTAATCGGCTGAAAGGTGGAATGGAAAATGGAAAACCGATTAAGATTTTTGTTGGTCGAGTTCGGTTACATCAAGGAAATGTGCAATTTGAGTGTGATAGTGCGGTGACAGACGATTATAATAATGTCAAAGCTTACGGAAATGTCTTGATTCGGCAAGCGGATTCGGTGAATGTATTTAGTGATTCTTTATTATATGATGGAAATAATCGGTTGGCAAAACTCGCTGGAGAAGTCGTATTGATAGATTCTTCGGCTTCATTATTTACCGATGTTTTGGATTATAATCTGAATACAAAAATAGCGGAATACAATACTGGTGGAATTTTGCAAAATAAAGAAACTCGGCTTTTTAGCCAAATTGGTTATTATTACGTGGAACAATCGGAAGCTTTTTTCAAGAATGAAGTC
>CAWVWD010000161.1:0-8251 GCA_963933585.1 uncultured Saprospiraceae bacterium | reverse complement strand
CATTCGTAATTAAATTATTAAAATTTGGTCCCGAGTTAAAATCAACAGTACCTGCAAAATATCCAATAATATAAACATTTCCATGAGCATCTATTTTGATATCCAAACCAAAATCTTCTCCTGTTCCTCCAATAGTTTTTATCCAAATTAAATCACCTTCAGCGTTAAATTTTTGAATGAAAATATCTTCCGACCCGTTAGATATTTTTGTGATTATGCTCGAACTATCAGAATCAAAATCGTATGTTCCTTTAAATCCTCCTGTAACATACACATTCCTATTTGTATCCGTAGTGACAGAATATCCTCCTGTAAAACCATTTGTACTGGTATTTAAACTACCATTCATTATTTCTACCCAATCAAATTGAAACTGAGCATTTGCAGAAAGTCCGATTAAAAATAACGTGATTGTTAAAAAGGTTTGTTTATAAAATTTATACATAATAAATATTGATTATTTGAAATAAAATAATGTGGTTAATGAACCACACAAGATAGATAAATCCAAAAGAACCAATAATTATTATCCGTTTATTTCTCCTAAAAGAACGCCAAAAACACATTTTCCCGTTCATTCAAATTCACTTCAATCAAATTTTCCAAACTAACCTCACCAATAATAAAACTCAACTCATGAGCTTGATGATGTTTCGTAATGTTTGAAAAATTCAAACCGATTAAATCAGATGAATTCGTATAACGAAAATAGACTTTATGCGTTGATTTTGGATTATAAGTTAATTCCTGACCGATGTTTTTATATTCATATTGGTAATCATAACGTACCGCTGCCAAGTCAGAAAGTACCGCCGAAGCCGTCGGATGACTTCCCGCTCCTTTTCCAATAAAAGTTTGTTTTTCAGCGAATTGTGCGGCGACTTGAACCGCATTAAATTCATTGTCAACATTATAAAACGCATGCGATTTTTCCACAAAATGTGGTGCGACATAAGCGACAAACCCCTCTCCTACCCTATAGGCTTTCGCCAATAATTTCATTTTAAAACCATGCTCATTTGCGAAAACCGTATCTGCAATATTTAGATTATGAATACCATAATTTAACACCTCTTCTGGTTTCAAAATAATTCCAAAAGCGTGTAATGCCAATATTATTAATTTAAATTTTGCATCAAAACCTTGAACATCAAGTGTCGGATCACTTTCTGCAAAGCCTAAATCTTGTGCTTGTTTCAACGCTTCATTATAAGTAAGCTTTTCGGTCGCCGTTTTCGTCAAAATATAATTCGTCGTGCCATTACAAATCGTTTCTACACTGCTCAAAAAGTCAGTATTATAATATTCCTCCAAATTCCGAATAATCGGAATACTTCCACAAACCGATGCTTCATATAAAAACGGGACATCGTACTCTTTTTGCAATTCTAACAACTCCGTTAAATGATTGGCTATCAGTTTTTTATTCGCAGAAATCACTGCTTTTCCCTCTTTCATTGCCGTTGTCACGATTTCGTAGGCAACTTCCGCATCATCAATCAATTCGATAACAAGATTAATCTCGGGATTATATAAGATTTCGGTCGCGTTATAGGAAATAAGATTATCCGAAATTGTTCGTTTCTTATTTGGATTTTTTACACCAATTTTTACGATTTTTGCATTAATCTCCTTCGATTGTTCTAATAATTCAAAAATTCCTTGACCAACACAGCCGAAGCCAAATAAGCCAATTTTTAATGCTTTGGGAGACTTTTTAGTTGTATTTTTTAGAACGTTTAGGACGTTTTCTGTTGTCATATTTTTGTATTTGTTTGTACAAACGATGTCTATTTTTAAAATCAACACGGTTTATTAAGCTCGTAATTCCATTAACTTATTTCTATTAATTTTGACAATCTCTTGCTCAAAAAAAACTTGGATAATCTCCGTCAATTTATCTGTTTCTACCAAGAATCCGTCATGACCGTAAAACGATTCTATTTCTACAAAGCGGCTATTTTCAATATGTTTAGCGATAAAACGCTGCTCATTTGGAGGGAATAAAAAGTCTGTATTAATTCCGATTACTAATGTATTCGCAGTGATTTTTCGTAATGCAATTTCTATACTTTCCCGATTTCGACCTAAATTATGCGAATCCATCGCTTGTGATAATCGGTAATAAGAAAACGCATTAAATCGCTTTATTAACTTTTCACCTTGATAGCGTTGATAAGAAGAAGCCTTAAAATTATCCGTTTTATTATCGTCGATTTCTTGTTGCGTTTGATTGTACGCAAAATACGAACGATACGATAATAAAGCCATCGAGCGAGCTGCTTTCAAACCTTTCAATCCTGCTGAAACTGTTGATAATTGCCACGTAGAATCATTTTCAATCGCCATTCGTTGTGACTCATTAAAGGCAATTCCCCAAGGAGAATGTCGAGCATTTGTCGCCAATAGAATCAAATTTTCAAACAAATCTGGTTGTTGAATATTCCATTCCAGAGCCTGTTGCCCACCCATCGAACCGCCGATTATCGTATTTATTTTTTCAATTCTCAGATGCTTTCGCAAAACCTCATGAGCATTCACCATATCCCGAATCGTAACCATCGGAAACTTATGATATTTCTTATTTTTAGTCGTTTGTAATGGCGAAGTCGTCCCATAACAAGAACCCAAAATATTCGCACAAACAATGAAATTCGATTCCGGATTATATAAATCATTTTCACCAAAAAGTCCTGACCACCAATCAAATACATCAGAATTTGCCGTCAACGCATGACAAACCCAAACGACATTACTTTTGTCTTTATTAAGTTTTCCATAAGTATGATACGCAATTTCTAAGTATGGCAATTCTTCCCCTAATTCTAAGGCAAAGGTTTGATTATATTTATACGTCTTCATTGATTTCTATCTTTAACATTCAAGCACAAAACCAAAAAATTAAATACAAACCATCATTCCGACCCCGAATTCTCGGAATCGGCATGACAATCTTTATTATTTTTTTAGATTTCCGATTCAAATTAATTAAACAGCAACATTTTCGCTGGTATAAACCGCTGCAAAAGCCTGTTCCAAATCTGCTTTCAAATCCTCAACATGTTCAATACCAACCGATAAACGCAATAATCCCGGTACAACGCCAGATGACTTCTGCTCTTCCAAACTTAACTGATCATGTGTCGTACTTGACGGATGAATAATCAGCGTTTTGGAATCACCAATATTCGCTAAGTGACTCGCAATTTCTAGACCTTCTACAATTTTATCCGCATTTTCTCTTCCGCCTTTAACCTTAAATGTCAAAACACCACCGAATCCACGTTTCAAATATTTATTCGCCAAATCATGATAAGGACTACTTTCCAAACCCGGATAATTCACATAAACTACTTCTTCTCGAGTTTCCAACCATTTGGCTAAAGCCAATGTATTTTGAACCGTCCGCTCTACACGAAGTGATAACGTTTCCAAACCTTGAATAATCAAAAAAGCATTAAATGGACTTAAAGCCGCTCCAAAATCTCGTAATCCTTCGACTCTCGCACGAATCGCAAAAGCAATATTTCCAAAAGGACCTTCCGAACCAAAAACTTCCCAAAAGTTCAAGCCATTATAACCTTCCGATGGTTCAGAAAACTGTGGATATTTACCATTTCCCCAGTTGAAGTTTCCACCATCTACAATAATTCCACCGATACTATTTCCATGTCCACCAATCCATTTTGTCAAAGAAGAAGTCACCACACTCGCACCGTGTTCAAACGGTCGGAACAAATAACCTGCGGCACCGAATGTATTATCAACGACCAATGGAATATCGTGAGCCTTAGCAACCGCAGCGATTTTCTCAAAATCAGGAACATTAAAACGAGGGTTTCCGATTGTTTCTAAATACAATGCTTTTGTATTTTCATCAATCAATGCCTCAAAACCTTCCGGCGAGTCACCATCTACAAATCGTGTTTCGATTCCCAAACGCTTGAATGCTACTTTGAATTGATTATACGTTCCACCATACAGATAAGAAGTCGAAACAAAATTATCGCCTGCACTTAAAATATTATTCAATGCAATGAATTGAGCAGATTGCCCAGAAGCCGTTGCGACTGCCGCCACACCACCTTCTAATGCCGCAACTCTTTTTTCTAAAACATCTGTTGTCGGATTCATAATTCGAGTATAAATATTCCCAAATTCTTTTAAGCCGAATAAGTTTGCAGCATGTTCTGAATTATTAAACGTAAAAGATGACGTTTGATAAATCGGCACAGCACGAGAATTCGTAGCTGAATCTGGTTCGTGTCCTGCGTGCAATTGTAAAGTCTCAAATCTTAAATTATCTAAAGCCATGATTGTTTTATTTTGACCTCTCCCAACCCTCTCCTAAAAAAAAAGGTACAAACCTCAACTTCATCGAATTGATAAAATCGAATCTCATTCCCTTCTTTTAGCAAAGGGGTTCGGTTTGAAGTAATAAGTAATAATTAGTAATAAAAATATAGAGTTTACCATTGCGTAAATGTTTGAATATCCATTTTGTAAGTATGCATCCTAACAAACTAGACATAGCCATTTACCGCTTTGGTTGTCGTATTTCCGAACTTAAAGAATGATAAATTATGAACTATAAATGATGGATGTAATGAAAATTACTTCAATTTATAGCATAAAAAATTCCATCGGAATGTAGTTAGCAACAGCAACACATTCGATAACAACGATGATTTATTGAAAAATTTTGAGTATTGATAATAGGAAATGTAAGAAAATTTGACTTGTAAGTCATGCCTAATTGTAATGGAATGTACGTTTTCATAAGTATAATAATTTAACTTATAGCTCCCAATATCGGGCAGGAATTAGCACCTTCTGCAATTGTAGCAGGGTTGCCAGAGGATCTTTGAGCCTGATCTCTTACCTCTTCTTTATAAATCAACTACACACTAATCGCGGCGTGAATTGATTATGCAAATATATAGTCAAAAACCTTATAAATCCAAATTTAGTTTTAAATTTGCTTGCTTTTTTGAATATTTTCAACATAAGCTCTTTTTTGTTAAAAATTTAATAATCAAATAATTCGATTCCAAATCGAATAAAACAAATTAAATATTTTAATTAACTATTAAACAAATTATTATATTCATAAATAGCGTCGTGGAAAGATAAAAACTCGAATGTGAATCATATCACATTGATTTAAACGTATTTTAGGTTACTTTGTAAATAATTGGGATTACTATGATAGAAATAAGACGACGTTTATCTTTTGATAAACTAAACAGTATCGCAAAAATATTGAAGATTGTATCCCATCCCGTTCGGTTGGAGATTTTGGAGATTCTGGAAGCAGACGAGCCACTTATCGTTTCTGAAATTAGGGGAAAAATAAATTCGGAAATTGAACAATCTATGCTTTCGCATCATTTGATAAAAATGAAGGATAACGGTATTTTGACTTCCTATAAACAAGGTAAAAATAGTTACTACAGTTTAACCGATAGAACGATGATGAATATTTTTGATTGTATCGGCGTTTGTGAAGTTTTTTGATTATCGAAAAAACTTTTTTTTGAAAAAAATACATGAATAGTTTAACATGTATTAATTTATCCAATCATAACAATTCAAAATACTAATTTTAATATGAAAATTGAACAGATTTATACCGGTTGCTTAGCACAAGGTGCTTACTATATCGAGAGCGAAGGAGAAGTTGCAATTATTGATCCTTTACGTGAAGTAACTCCTTACATGAAAAGAGCAAAAGCAGATAACGCAACCATTAAATATATTTTTGAAACGCATTTCCATGCAGATTTTGTAAGCGGACATGTGACGCTTTCTGAGAAAACGAATGCTCCAATTATTTACGGACCAAACGCAGATCCTACCTTTGAGGCCCATATTGCAACGGATAGTGAGGAATTTCAATTAGGAAAATTGACTATCAAAGTATTACATACGCCAGGACACACGATGGAAAGTTCGACTTTTTTATTGAAAGATGAAAACGGAAATGACCATGCTCTTTTTACAGGCGATACACTTTTCTTAGGTGATGTTGGCCGACCAGATTTGGCTCAAAAAGTAGCAAGTATGACGCAAGATGAGTTAGCCGGTTTACTTTATGATAGTTTGAGAACGAAAATTATGCCTTTGTCTGATGATATTACAGTTTATCCTGCTCACGGAGCTGGTTCGGCTTGTGGAAAAAATATGATGAAGGAAACCGTCGATACTTTAGGCAATCAGAAAAAAATGAATTATGCACTTCGTGCGGATATGACGAAAGAAGAATTTGTAAAAGAGGTAACGGACGGTTTATTGCCGCCTCCAGCTTATTTTCCTGAAAATGTTCGATTGAATAAAGAAGGTTATTCTGATTTTGCCATTATATTAGAAAAAGGTTCAAAACCATTGTCACCAAAAGATTTTGAGCTAATGGCAAATGAATTGGGTGCCTTGATTTTGGATGTCAGAACAGAAGCAGACTTTGCTGAAAAACATATTCCAAATAGTATTTTCATTGGCTTAGATGGTAGTTTTGCTCCTTGGGTTGGAGAATTAATTGTAGATACGCAGCAACCCATTCTATTAATCGCAGCAGAAGGAAAAGAGAAAGAAGCAGTAACGAGATTATCTCGTGTCGGTTTCGATAACACATTAGGATATTTGGGTGGCGGAATTGCAGCTTGGGAAGCAGCCGGAAAAGAAACAGATAATATTGTATCCATTCCTGTCAGTGATTTTAAATCAAAATACCCTGCGAATAAGTCAGTCGTTTTTGATGTTCGTAAAGAAAGTGAATTTGCAGCAGATCATGTGGAAGATGCTAAAAATACACCTTTGAATAAAATTAATAATCATTTGGCTACATTTCCAAAAGACGAAGATTTTTACTTGCATTGCTTAGGAGGTTACCGTTCGATGATTGCTGCGTCGATTTTGAAATCAAGAGGTTTTCATAATATAATTGATGTACAAGGTGGATTTCGAGCAATTGAAGAAGCTGGAATCCCTGTTACAGATTTTGTCTGTCCATCAACATTGAAATAATGAGTATTTAATAGAGGACCAATAATTCACTACTTGATCAGCTAGAAAGACTGATCCAACGATTAGAAAACAGGCGCTTGTCATAGTTGGTAATATTTTGAAGTTCATGGAAATAAATACCATCACAGCGTCTTTCATTTTCACAAAAAGTAGTATTTATCTTCTAATATTCAAAACAAATTCAAATTTTCAGAACTTAATTTACCTTATTGAAAATCAATAGTTTATAGCCGTATTTTATTTATGACTAACTATTTTATTGCATAAAAAGTATAAACTACTTTTTATATTTACCACAATCCCTTACAATCGAAAAAATTCTAAGATTGACAAAAAAAATAGCCGAGCGAAATAAATTCACTCGGCTACTTCCGAAATATTAAATCAAGCTACAGATTTTATAAAAAACGATAAAATTCGCACCCTAAATCTCGCAACTCGAAGAATTAGTCACAAGCTGCACAATCAATTATTTGACAATCCATTGGTTGTGGACAATATAAAGCATTACCACAAACATCGATGATTGTTAAATCACATTCGTCATTCAATGACTTAATCGTGAAACCACGTAAACCATCAAAGTTTTTAGTTGACATTTCTGAATACATATACTGGTGTTCGCCACCGCCCATAACTGCTGCAACTCCACCTGCATAACTGACGATATTGATACTACTTGTAGAAAAACGGCTATCTTTAATTCCATCTGTGTAACCAACTGTTTTCAATAAACGGTCGATTTCAGCACGATTTCCATCTTTATTTTCAGCATGTAAAGATTGTAATTTACCATAAACTGCGTCTGTGGTTTTCAAATCTACCATTGAACCAAACTGTTGGTTATGACGTAAAGTTGAAATTTTAACAGGTGCTTTTCCACCTTTACTTTCAGGTTTTTTACAAATACGTAATTTGCATTGACCATCTTCCATATAAGTAGTTACGGTACTATTACTTGAGCTATAACCTGCAGGATAAGCAATTGCAGCTGCTTTTTTAGAAACAATTCTCTGACCTGAAGTAAAAGTTTTAGAAGCATACGTTGGATTTGACATACTTGATGGATAAAATGCGTTTCCACATATTTCCATAATTGTCACATCACAACCATTCACAGAAGTGATTTTATAACCTTTAAACTTTTGATCCGTTCCGGGTGCAATACTTGCGTAAAGGTAGGAGTTTCCACCAGCTCCCAACATACCAGAAACACCAGCATCATAAG
>CAWVWD010000160.1:0-8317 GCA_963933585.1 uncultured Saprospiraceae bacterium | reverse complement strand
ATTCATGGTATAATAGTCAAGGTTTGATAGATTTTGAAATATATTAGACCTGTTAATCAGTAAGTTATGAAAAATATATTACTTTTTTTGATTACATTCTTCTTATTTTCCTGCCAAAGCAAAGAACTCATAAATACGAATACATCGACTCTGAAAATTGCTTTTGGTTCGTGTGCCAATGAAGATAAAAAGCAACCGATGTTAAATATTGCTGCCGATTTGCAGCCGGATGTTTTCATTTATTTAGGGGATAATATTTATGGGGATTCGGAAAATATGGACGTATTGAGTGCGAAGTATGCTAAGTTGGCCGGAAAATCAGAGTTTCAAAATCTGCAAAAGCAGACAAAGGTTTTGGCGACTTGGGATGATCATGACTTTGGTGAAAATGACGCTGGAAGACATTATCGGTTCAAAGCGGAATCAAAGGAAATTTTCATGAATTTTTGGAATGTTCCTGCGGACTCGGAAAGACGGAAGCATGAGGGAATTTACGGGGTAGAATATTTAGAAAAAGATGGTTTGAAAGTGCAAATTATTTTGCTGGATACTCGGACTTTTCGGGATGATTTGATTCATCGAACGAAGGGTGATGCTCGATATAAAAATGATTATGCGTTTACGGAAAGTGCAGATAGTACATTTTTGGGAGCGGATCAATGGCAATGGTTAGAGGAAGAATTCAAAGCAAAAGCAGATGTTAGAATTATTGCGTCAAGCAATCAGTTTAGCCATGAATATAATGGTTGGGAATCGTGGACAAATGTTCCGTATGAGCAACAAAAAATGATTGATTTAATCAAAAAAACAAAGGCGAACGGAGTTGTTTTTATCTCGGGTGACGTGCATTGGGGCGAAATTTCAAAATTAGAAACAGAAAAAACGTATCCGATTTATGATGTAACGTCAAGTGGAATTACGCAAACTTGGTACAATGTCGAACCGAATAAGAATAGAGTAGGGGCGTCTGTTCGGCAAAATAATATTGGTTTAATTGAAATTACAAAACAACAATCCACAAAATTAAAATTATCAATTTTTGACAAAACAAATAAAGCGGTCGTGGAACATCTTGTAAATTTGAAAGAAATATCATTTTAGATTTTGTTCGATTGTTCGATTATTTCTGATTGTCGAACGATTATGTAGTATCAATATGCTTCTCTGTGATGTATGAATGCTTCCTTTGGTCGTTTGACGATTTCTGTAGCGGCTGCTTTTAGCCGCATTGAAAGTATCAAAACGGTTACGGCAGCTAAAGGCAGCTACGGAAACTGTAATTTGTCTGAGTTTGTTAAAGATTATCAAAGAACCACTCTTTTTTACTATTTACAATCAAATAACAAATAATTGCTCAATAAATAGTTGATAATTGGTAGCGTCGTAATAACGTAATTTTAAATATATTGCGAGATAATCAACTAAAAAACTATTGTCACAGGCAGAAATGTATGTGCTACATCAAAGGAAACAGTGAAAGTATAGCAGCAAAGGTTTTGGGATTAGCGTTTAATAGTTTTAATTTTGTAGTTCAGTAGGGATAAACGAATAAGTTTTTATTGGTTTATTGTTCCTAAACCTAAAAAATAAATATGAAATTTTTGAAAATATACTTTTCATTATTGTTAGTATTCTGTTTGTCAGGTGCTTATGCACAGGTTGAAGAGGTTTTGAATAGTCCGAGTGGTGTTTTAGTGAATATTCATTATGGGGGCGAAGTTCCAAGTGGAATATTGGCGGAGCGTTTTGGGGCTGGTTTTAGTATCGGCTTCAGTCCTGTTTATATGTCTAAAAGGCAATGGCTTTTTGGCTTGGATGCTAAGTTTATTTTTGCTGGAGAAGTGAAAGAGGATGTATTGGCTAATCTAAAAACTCGTGGCGGAGAAATCATTGGGCAAGACAAAGGTTTTGCGATAACTTCATTGAATCAAAGAGGTTACTTTATTGGTGGAACATTTGGAAAAATCATTCCTTTGAAAGAGGATAGACGTTCGGGGGTTCGAGTGCTGGCGAGTGCTGGTTTTTTGCGTCATAAGGTTAGAATTGATGATGGTGGAACTTTGCCTCAATTAAATGGTGCTTATCGTTTAGGTTATGATAGGTTGACGTATGGTTTTGGAATAACAGAATTCGTTGGTTATCAATACCTTAGCCGAAACCGATTGATTAATTTTTATGCTGGAATGGAATTTACACAAGGTTTTACGAAGAATCGGAGAACCGTGAATTATGATACAGGCTTGTCAGAAACTGGAAATCGCCAAGATTTGCTTTGGGGATTTAAAATCGGTTGGATTTTGCCGTTATATGATGCAAAGAGTACAGAAATTTTTTATTAGTCGAGTTTTATCGTTTTGGTGATTGAAATACAAAAACGCCAAATTATTACGATTAAATCGTATTGGTTTTTCCACGAGGTTTCGGGATAAGCAAAACAGATACGGTTTCTTATGAACAATCAAAAAAATGAATAAAAGAATAAGAAGTGTCATCGCTGAAAGCATTGCGGTAAAACAACAGATATTAAAGGACGAAACGTTATTGGCAACGATTGAGCAAGTGACAGAAATTTGTGTCAAGGCATTGAAAGCAGATAAGAAAATTTTGTTTTGTGGAAATGGCGGAAGTGCTGCGGATGCTCAACATTTGGCAGCGGAATTTTCAGGACGTTTTTATATTGATAGAGACCCGTTATTTGCGGAAGCATTGCATGTGAATACATCTTATTTGACAGCGGTTGCAAATGATTATAGCTATGAGCTTATTTATGCTCGATTGATAAAAGCGAAAGGTCGTCAAGGTGATGTATTGATTGGTATTTCTACGTCAGGGAATTCTGGAAATATTGTTAAAGCATTCGAACAAGCGAAAATTCAAGGTATGGTTACGGTCGCAATGACTGGTGAAACTGGTGGAAAAATGAAACCATTGAGTGATTATTTATTGAACATGCCATCGACTGATACGCCTCGAATTCAAGAAGCTCATATTACGGTTGGGCATATTATTTGTGAATTGGTAGAGAGCGAAATGTTTTAGTGATGATTCCTCGCAGCGTGAAAGCAGTTTCGTTGAGTTTTTATAAATAGCTTTGAGAAACTCCTTTTACGTTGCGGTAAGTTTTTATCAAAAATGGGGACTATTTAGAGTTTGAATTGTCTTACCTTTCGAGTAAATTTGAATAATTATAAACCTATAAGGTTTTGGAAACCTTATAGGTTTGTTTAATGAAATAATAAAATTATGGCAACGGATAAAAATAAATCATCAAAGGAAAAAACGAAAGATGTAAATCTTGAGGATGATATGACGAAAAAGGAAGTAACATTTAAAGATAAAGTTTCTTCTGGTGTGAAAACCGCTAAAAAAGTAACGATTCGAATCATTATTGCTGCGATTATTTTAGCAATTGGAGGTTTTGCAATTTATGCAAATATGAATTATAGTGAAGGTGATCGAGTTGGAAAAGTCGTGAAAGTTAGTAAAAGAGGGGTATTTTTTAAGACTTGGGAAGGTCAACTGAGTTATGGCGATAATAAGGAAATGTGGGAATTTTCAATTCCAAATTCACAGGAACAAGTTCGGATTAATATTGATGATGCGAGTGAAAATAATAAACGTGTAAAACTTTATTACAAAGAGAAATATATTACTTTTCCGTGGCGAGGTGATACGAAGTATATTGTTTATAAAGTGGAAGTTTTGAAATAATCAAATATCGGAAAACGATAAATGATTTGTCGAAATTTTAATTTAATAAAGAGCCTGTTCTGAATGAAAATCAGAACAGGCTCTTTTCGTTTTATTAGACTTTGAATTATCCATTCAATGATTACGTTTTTAAATCATTTATAGATGATGACTTATTTCATAAAATCAGAAAGCTTAAAATCTGGTGGAAGGATATCTTTAAAATGTCCGTTTAACTTTGCTTTGTGTTGTAATTCCTGCATTTCCCTAGTGGTTGGGATAAAACTGTCTAAGTGTTTGAGGACGAATTTTTGACGGTCAGATTCTGTTTGGATTGTTAATAATTGGAATTCTTTCATTGGTGAAAACCCAAATAAATGCCCGAAATCAAAAACCCTCAATTCTTCTAAACTTGGAATTTCTTTGTTGATATTCAATAATTCATACAAGATTCTCATTTGCTCTTGAACCTTCATTGCTAATACAAGGTCACTATCGTCGAAATCATATTCTAAAGCTTCGACCGTTGCCGCAGAATATAACTTATCTGGAAGTGTTTTATGAAGCTCGACAATCTTTACGACATTATTTTTTGCCCTTGTTTTGACATCTAATTTCCCATCAGCATAGACTTTCGAAATTTCCAATAATTCAATTTCTGCCATGATTGGCATTAATCTATCTTTATTATAAAAAGGAATTCCGAACGTCTTTCCTTCTTTAAGACATTCGTTGATAAGTTGCTTATATCGGGATTCAAAAATATTCAAATTTACTTTTTCGCCTGGGAACACAACCATTTTTAATGGAAATATTGGTAATAATTTCATTTGTTATTTTATGATTTCAGTAGCCGCTGTTTTATCTGCTGCAAACTCTTGGCATCAGATAAAGCAGCGGATACCGCAATGTTACACGTTAGCGGATTTATCTAAAGAGTAATTTACTTCGTTCTATAACCCTTGATAATATTGGGTTTTGTTTTAATAATGACCAAACTTGCGATTGCAATACCAATATAATTGGCTAATAAATCGACTAAGTCAAAATTCCGAGTTGAAATCCAATTTTGACTAAATTCTTCAAGTGTAATGATAAATGTTACTAACAAGGTTCCGAGTAGTATGTTTTGATTAAAACGTTTAATTACTCGAAAATTCATCAGATAATTGATGCAATAAGCCAATGTCCCTATCAATATTAAATGAGCCATCTTATCGCTATATTTAATACTACTGAGGAGTCGTGTGATTGGATTGTCCCACTGAAAAGTTGCAGAAAGAATGATAATAATAACAGCGAGGATGAATAAATATGCAAATGCTTTCATAGTTATAAGTCACACCAAACTCCAGTTTGGTATTTTTTAGGATTGACTAAGCTGGAGCTTAGTGTGAGAAGGCTGTCTTTTCGTCAGTAGAAAATGTATAATTTGTCAAATTTTCAGCAACGTTTCTCGATATTAAAAACTGTTTTTATGAAATTTAACTTAAATTACGACTGTTTTTCAACGGTTTAATAAGAAAAAACTGTAAAACTGAATTTGCCAATAAAATAGTGGCAAATTAATTGAAAAACAAATAGAAGAAATGTAAACCAAATAACGTATCAATTTTAGTTCGCTATAATTGGCAAGTTATTTAATTCCGTTTTCCTAATATAATAATGGATAAAAAATATGGAAATTATTTATTTCCATTCTAAAATAAAATCATAATATGACATACGATAATTTCACGATAAAAGCTCAGGAAGCCATTCTTAAAGCTCAACAATACGCTGGCGGATTTGGTCATCAAAACGTCGATACTGCCCACTTATTAAAAGGTATTTTATTAGTAGATGAGGACGTGACACCATTTTTATTAAAAAAATTAGGCGTTGTAATTTCTACTTTAGAAGAAAAATTGGAAAAGCAAATTAAAACCTATCCAAAAACAACTTCGGTTGATAAGCAATACCTTTCAAACGATTCTAATAAGGTTTTAGCAGTCGCAAAAAAGTTAATGCCGGATTATGGAGATGAGTTTATCTCGCTGGAATTATTATTACAAGGTGTTTTGGCTGGTAATGATCAAACCGCACGTACTTTAAAAGACATGGGGGTTACGGCTGATGATTTGAAAGCTGCAATTTTGGAATTGAGAAAAGGGCGAAAAGTAACTTCTCAATCTGCTGAAAATCAATATAATGCACTTAAAAAGTTTGCAATTAACTTGAATGAACAAGCAAGTTCGGGTAAGTTAGATCCTATTATTGGTCGGGATGAAGAGATTCGTCGGGTCTTGCATATTTTATCCCGTCGTCGGAAAAATAATCCGATTGTCGTTGGTGAAGCAGGCGTTGGAAAAACGGCTATTGTGGAAGGTATTGCTTGGAGAATTGTGAATCAAGATGTGCCTGAGAATTTGAAATCTAAAATCGTTTTTTCTTTAGATATCTCTTCGTTAATCGCTGGTGCAAAATATAAGGGCGAGTTTGAGGAAAGATTGAAAGCGGTAATTAAGGAAGTTTCGGAATCGAACGGACAAATTATCTTATTCATTGACGAAATTCATACTTTGGTCGGTGCTGGGGGCGGTGCGGGTTCTATGGATGCTGCGAATATTTTGAAACCCGCCTTGGCAAGAGGAGAATTGAGGGCAATCGGTGCAACAACATTGGATGAATATCAAAAATATTTTGAAAAAGACAAAGCGTTAGTGCGTCGTTTTCAGACAGTTGTGATTGATGAGCCGAGCTTGGAAGATACGATTTCGATTTTGCGTGGATTGAAAGAACGTTATGAAACATATCATAAAGTGACGATTTTGGATAACGCCTTAATCGCTGCAGCAGAATTATCAAATCGCTATATTACGGATAGGCAATTACCAGATAAGGCGATTGATTTAATTGATGAAGCCGCTGCAAAACTGCGTCTGGAAATGGATTCTTTACCAGGCGAATTGGATGAATTGGATAGAAAAGTTCGTCAGTTAGAGATTGAGCGAGAGGCAATTAAACGGGAAAATGATACTGATAAATTGGCTCAATTAAGTGAGCAAATTGCAAACTTATCGGAAGCGTTAAATGCTCGAAAAGCACAGTGGCAATCGGAAAAAGAAATCGTAAATGTGATTAATTCTGCGAAGCAAAGAATTGAAGACTTCAAATTAGAAGCGGAGAAAGCAGAACGAGAAGCAAATTTTGGAAAAGTAGCAGAAATTCGTTACGGGAAAATTAAAGAACAGGAAGCGATTCTATACGTTGCAGAAGAGAAGTTACACAACCTTTCGGATGAAAAACGATTGACAGATCAAGAAGTTGATGCGGATAATATTGCGGAAGTCGTGGCGAATTGGACGGGAATTCCAGTTACTAAAATGCTACAATCGGAGCGTGATAAATTATTGAAATTAGAAGATCAATTACATGAACGATTGATTGGCCAAGATGAAGCGGTGGCAGCGGTTGCAGATGCAGTTCGTAGAAGTCGAGCAGGTCTGTCAGATGAAAATAAGCCGATAGGTTCATTTATTTTTTTAGGTCCAACCGGTGTCGGTAAAACGGAATTGGCGAAAGCCCTAGCGGAGATTTTGTTCAACGACGAAAAAGCGATTACAAGAATTGATATGAGTGAGTTTCAGGAACGTCATTCTGTATCAAGATTGGTTGGTGCACCTCCGGGATATATCGGTTACGAAGAGGGTGGAGAGTTGACGGAAGCCGTTCGTCGGAAGCCATATTCTATCGTTTTATTGGATGAAATCGAAAAAGCACATCCAGATACTTTCAATATTTTATTGCAAGTTTTGGATGATGGAAGATTGACGGATAATAAAGGTCGTGTGGCGAATTTCAAAAATACGATTATCATCATGACTTCAAATATGGGTGCTCAAGTTATCTTGGAAAATTTCGAAGATTTGAGCGAAGTTAAGAATCCAGAACATCGTGCAGATATCATCGAAACGACTAAAATTGAGGTTTTTGATTTGTTGAAAGATACGCTTCGACCAGAGTTTTTGAATCGTATTGATGAGCAGATTATGTTTACACCACTTAGCCGTGAGGAAATCGGAAAGATTTTATTGTTGTTATTAGGAGGTGTCCGCAAGATGTTGGGTAAGCAAGATTTAGGAATTGAACTGACCGATGCTGCGATTACGTTGTTAGCAGATTTAGGTTATGATCCTCAATTCGGAGCAAGACCAATGAAGCGAGTTTTGCAAAAGGAAATTATCAACGAATTATCAAAACACTTATTGAGCGGAAAGTTCAAAAAAGGAGATACGATTTTGGTAGATGAAATTGATGGTAATTTGTTCTTTCGCAATAAAAGTGAAGTAAAAACGGATTCGGAACTACCAGAAGTTGAAGCTGCTGAAAGTGAAGATAAAAGTGAAAGTGGAGATGGAAAATAGAAATAGTTTGAATTATATTTGAACGATTAATAGGTTATAATTAAATAAAAACCGTGATGCTAATTAATTTTGGTGTCACGGTTTTCTGTTCGATGTAACGGGAATCTAAGAGGTATCGGGACAGCCTTCCGAAAACGGCGATTTACGCTGAATTTGGACTATTCTCTTCTACGCTTTATATATTTTCTTTCCCAGTATCGGCTGCTTTAGCTGCCGTTCAG
>CAWVWD010000159.1:0-8321 GCA_963933585.1 uncultured Saprospiraceae bacterium | reverse complement strand
CGATTGAAAATAACTTGGGTGAATTATATTCTTTGTTCCGTTTCCTAAATCCAGCGATGTTCGGAACGATTCAGCGATTTAATGAAAATTATGGTGTTCCAATTCAAAAGTACGGCGACGAAAATGCGGTTCATGAATTACGAAAAAAGATTTATCCATTCATTTTACGTCGTTTAAAAAAGAACGTTTTAAAGGAATTACCCGATAAAATCGAACAGGTTTTATATGTAGAAATGTCTGAACAACAGCGAAAATTCTACGAAGAGCGTCGAGCATATTATAACGAAATGGTTAAAAATATGGTCGCAACTAAAGGGTTGATGAAATCCCAATTTTTTATCTTTCAGGCATTAAATGAATTACGTCAGTTAGCGTCTGTTCCCGAAGCAAAAACCAATGGAACGATTGTTTCGCCTAAGATTGAAATGCTAATTGATAATTTAATGGATGCGATAGCGAATGGACATAAAATCTTGGTTTTTGCTAACTTTTTGATGACGATTGAATTAGTAAGTGAACGATTAGATGCCGCAGGAATCGATTTTGTCACTATGACTGGAGCGACTCGAAATCGTCAAAAATTAGTCGATGAATTTCAAAATACACCAAGGTGTAAAGTATTCTTATTGACACTAAAAACTGGCGGAACCGGTTTAAACCTAACGGCTGCCGATATGGTTTTTATTTTTGATCCGTGGTGGAATGTGGCTGCTGAAAATCAAGCGATTGACCGAACGCACAGAATGGGACAAAAGAATACTGTAATGGCGTATAAGATGATTACGCAAGGGACAATCGAGGAAAAAATTCTATTATTACAAGAAAAAAAGCGAGAACTTTTTGATAATGTCATTTCGAGTGATACATCCGCTTTCAAGTCACTTTCAGAAGATGATATTAATTTTATTTTGGGTTAGAAAAAATTGTGTTGAGGTGTTGTGCTGTCATTAAGTACAATATCAACACCTCAACACCTCAACACATCAATAAAAATGTTCGCTAAATTACAACCGATAAAAAGAATAATCGCTTCCGTTTATACGAAAAGTGATTTAGAATATCCCTTAAAAAGTTGGGTGATTGGTTTCATTAAACGCTATCAAGTTCTTTATGAAGAAAAAGAGCTTAAAAGTGTATTTACATTGGTGAATAAACTAGATAATCGTGGCAGCTTTAACTTAGATCAAAGTGCTACGATTTTCGCAAGTGTGTTCATCGATAGGGAAATTTTCAATGCTTTTTATAATCACATTTCTGAATCTTTACAAATTGGTTTTAGAGAATTGGTTTTAGCAGGAGGTTTGCAGAGTCAGGAAATGGAAAAATTTACGGGTTTATCTTCAAAGGATAAGGAACTCGATATGTTCCCAAAACAAGGTTATTATTGGAATCCTATTTTTTCGATGCCTTACGAACTTAAAAAGATAATTTTATCACATTTAGGTTATTTGGATTATAGCTTAGAACCGATTGACACAATAGAAAAAACGGATTGCGTTTATCATGGTGCAGCACACGTTTTCAAAGAAATGCCATTGTTATTGACTTACGTCAAACAAAATCCGATTCCAACGACAAAGCAAGGTCGTCCGACAGCGGCGGCTTTAAAAAGAGTATTAAAAGCGACAAAGCTCGAAGAGTTTTATTCGAATGAAAAAGGAATGACGGGTACTACAAAAACCTTACTTCATTTATTACTAATTTTAGACCTCCCGAATAGTAAATTACAATCAATTGATTCTTTCGAAAAGATGATTGAATACCTCACAAAAGGAGTTTATATCAAGAGAAACCGTAATAGTGTTTATGATTTATTCTTCTTTCACAAAGGAATTCATAAAAGGAAATATAGTAGTGAAGGTTTAGAAGATATAATGCTGAGTAAAATTAAAAAATTACCTATAAATGGTTGGTTATCATTTGATAATATTTTCAATTATTTATATTTAACCTGTGATATTCTGCCTTTACACGCTTCTGTAGCACGTGAAGAAATTTACTATCATTTGGGTAGCTATAACAATGACGGAAAAATTAAAAACAACTATTATCACTACGTACAACAACCTTTTGTCAAAGGAACATTTTTCATGCTTGCCGCTTTAGGTTTAGTTGATATTGCTTATGATAATAACCCTGAAGAACTAACATTTAAAGGTGATATTCCAAATGTTTATCAAAAACTAAAATACGTTCGATTGAACGATTTTGGAGCCTATATTTTAGGCGTTAATAAAGAATATACCGTTCCAAAACAAGAATTTACAAACGAACTTTATCTCTCCTCCGAAGCACTCGTCGTTACTACAAATGAAGATAACACAACGGCCGAAATTATTTTAAAAAACTACATGACTAAAGTGAGTAACACTCGCTATACGACGGATTATGAAACCTTTTTGAATAGTTGTAATTCTGTCAGTGATATTCGTTTAAAAATTAATAGCTTTAAAAAAGCGCTGAATATTGATTTCCCTAAAAATTGGGAAGCATTTTTTGTAGAAATCGTTGATAAAGCGGATAGTTTTCAAGGACGAAACTTTAAAGTCTATGAATTAGGAAAAGATTCGGAATTAATTCGATTAATCGCTCGGGATGAAATCTTAAAAAGTATGATTATCAAAGCCGAAAATTATCATATTTTGATTAAAAATAAGGATTTGCCATTATTGAAAAAACGACTGTTAAAATTTGGGTATTTTTTGAAGTAGAATAAAATAGGATAAGTGAAATGATGGAAGAAGTTAAAGCTAAAGATATACGAATCGAACTGGTAAATGCCAATATCCGAATGTATGATCATCGGTTTGAAAAAATATTAATTAAGTTTATAGTGGACAATGAAAGATTATTCAAAAAGCATAAACTATACTCTATCGTAAAAATTTTCACGACCAAAAAAAGTTATTATAACAATTCTGCGATTATCAATGCTTACGCTACGATTTTACAGATAAACGAACTCTTTGCCGCATTTTTGAAAGATACAGATAGTTATGATATTTATTTTCGATTAGCAAATAATAAATACACGACGGAATCTAGTTTGTCCAAGTTATTTAAGGACACTGATGACCATCATAATTTTCCTAAAATATATAGCAATTGGCAAGGTGACGTTTATGGTTTACCACTGATGGTTCGTAAACACTTACTTCATTTTTTTGATAGTTACCCTAAGCCGACAATACCTTTAACTACGATTCCTGAAACAGCTTATGTATTTGATGGTCAAGAAGCTATCTTTAATGATTTGCCAATACTTAGTGCTTACATGAAGCAGCATGGACTGGAAACCTTAAAAGCCATAAAAAAAGCGAAAACATCAGAAATTAATAAGCTGAAAAAGAATTTAGATAGTCGAGAATTTTTTCCAAAAGCAAAGAAGTTGACCGGGACGTTAAGGCATCATTTTTTAGGAAACCTTTTCTTGAATGTTCCTCAATCACTTTACAACAGAAACACCTTAGACTTATTACGACACCTTTTTAGAGAAGTTTATCCTGCTAATAATTACAAAAGTGCGTTTAGCATTTTTTCTCATATCAAAGGCTTAGAGAAATATGAGTATGCAACAAGTGCTGTTTGGGAAATTATGTTTTCACAAGAAGTAAAAACGTTTCAGCCAAACCATTGGTATGAATTTGATAGTTGGTTCCTTAATTATCAATTGGAAAGAGATATAAAGATATTCGATTTTCAAATTGCCATTGATAAAATTTATGAACCTTGGTTTTATAGCAATGGTTATTACCATACAGTAAGGCAGGATGTCAATCATAATATTAATTTCATCCATGAACGGTTTGTATATATACCTTTGCTAAAAGGTACACTTTTCCTTTTTGCAGCTTTTGGTTTGATTGATTTGGCATATGATGAAGCGATTACAGAGGAAGAGTTTGAAGGTGACATTCCTGATCCTTATCGAAGTCTGAAATACTTTAGATTGAATGATTTAGGTGCGTTCATTTTAGGGTTGACCAATACTTATGTACCACCTAAAATCATTGCCAGTGACGAACTTTTCCTTTCCAAAGATGCTTTGGTTATCACAACACACGAGGATAACAAAAAAGCTCAGATACTTTTAAAAGAATATTTGAATGAGGCAGGAGATAATCGCTATACAACTGATTATGAGAAGTTTACAAGTCGATGTAATTCGGTTTTGGAAATAAAAGAAAAGATACGTGATTTCAAAAATATCGTTGGAAAAGTGCCTGAAAATTGGCAA
This sequence comes from uncultured Saprospiraceae bacterium, assembly GCA_963933585.1. GTDB lineage: Bacteria > Bacteroidota > Bacteroidia > Chitinophagales > Saprospiraceae > CAWVWD01. Next base: position 4,084 of record CAWVWD010000159.1, on the reverse strand, counting down.
TTATTTTTTGACGAAATTATTGAAAATGCTCATCCGATAGAAGAGTTAGACCAATATAAAATTTTCAAAATCAAGAATAATCCTGAACTTATCCGCATTATTGCAAGGGATGAAACACTCAAAAAATGGATTATTAAAGCCGAACAATTTCATATTATTGTTCTTGAAAAAGATATTTATAAAGTTAAAAAACGTTTGAGACAATTAGGTTATTTTATTGCGTAAGAAATTACTCTTTGACCACCGAAAAAATCGAGATAGACAAGATTATTTTCGGTGGTCAAAATTTCCTTTTTCTACTAAACTTACCGATTAATCGACTCCAAATACAATGCTTCTACTTTTTCTCTAGCCCAAGGTGTTTTTCGTAAAAATTTCAAAGTTGACTTTACAGAAGGATCATTCGTAAAGCATTTAATATTAATCCGTTCGCCTAACTTTTGCCAACCATACTCTTCTTCTAAAAACGTCACTATTGTTGCTAACTTTACGCCATGCAACGGATTATTTGGTTGCGATTCCGTTTTTGGCTTTTTATCATTTTCCATAATTCTAATTTTATTCTTAATTGATTAATATAAATGCAAAGATGCCAAGATTTTGTAAAGGACGCTATGATTTTTAATACAAACTTTTCTATCAATAACTTTCAATCCATTAAAACAGTTTTCTATTTTTACCATTGTAAATAAAACTAAATTTATAAAAATTGAAATTTTGGATGATAACCTATTTTCCATAGTCGACAATGGCTTATCATTCATAATTTATAGTTCAAATAAAAATGAGTTCAATTAATTGGAAAACGGTAAAGGAATACGAAGATATTACGTATAAAAAATGTGATGGTGTTGCAAGAATTGCGTTTAATCGTCCGGAAGTTAGAAATGCTTTTCGCCCGAAAACGGTAAGTGAATTATTCGAAGCGTTTTTGGATGCAAGAGAAGATACTTCTATTGGAGTCGTTCTATTGAGTGGCGAAGGACCTTCAGCGAAAGATGGTGGCTGGGCATTTTGTAGCGGCGGCGATCAGCGTCTTCGTGGACATCAAGGTTATGTCGGTGACGATGGAATGCACCGTTTGAATATTTTGGAAGTACAACGTTTGATGCGTTTTATGCCGAAAGTCGTGATTGCCGTTGTGCCAGGTTGGGCAGTTGGTGGCGGACATAGTTTGCACGTTGTTTGTGATTTGAGTTTGGCAAGTAAAGAACATGCTATTTTCAAACAAACAGATGCGGATGTAACGAGCTTTGATGGTGGTTATGGTTCTGCTTATTTAGCAAAAATGGTTGGACAAAAAAAAGCGAGAGAAATCTTCTTTTTAGGTCGTAATTATTCCGCTCAAGAAGCCTTCGACATGGGAATGGTAAACGCTGTCATTCCACACGATGAGTTGGAAGATACGGCCTTTGAATGGGCACAAGAAATCTTGGCAAAATCTCCGACGTCTATCAAAATGATAAAGTTCGCTATGAACTTAACAGATGATGGAATGGTCGGACAGCAAGTATTTGCAGGCGAAGCAACTCGCTTGACTTATATGACGGAAGAAGCAAAAGAAGGTCGTGATGCATTTTTGGAAAAACGTAAACCGAACTTTAAAGATGTAAAATGGCTGCCTTAATTTAGTAAAATAGTTGGTCGTATTTAATTGGTAGTTTTATCGCAATATTTTAATGCGTACGAACGATTATTTATGAGAAAAGCAATATATTCATCAGGTGACTTCAAGTGATCTGATGAATAATAATTTCAATATCTATCAATATTTTCCCATCTATCTATCACCCTAATTTTCATTTCCTATTCTAATAAGATATCAAACTTAAGATGGCTGTTCTGATTTATTTAAAAAAGGAGTAACTACTCCACATTGTTCAAAATCTGCGTTTAATTGGGGTCGAAAATCCAATTCTTTAGATAGAATAGTACTAAGAAATACTCGAATCCTTTGTTTTTTGAGTATTCCTTGATAAGGTATGCTCTAAAAAAATGGATTTTAACCTGATTAAATATACTATTTTATAGAAGCTGATTTATTAAAAAAAGGATTTACCAAAAGATGCTTATTCATTTTATAACGATGATTGCTTTTGGTAGAACTTACAAATATGATTGGAGCCGGAAAATTAATTTTAGTGACCAAAGAGAAGAAAGAAATCATTGGAAAATCTATCGATTTTCAATTAAAAGTCGGTGTTCAAGATTAAAAGTAATTCAATAATTTTTTAATAATTTTTAGTGCAATTTCCCATCAATAAAAACTTTAACATCTGTCAATTGAACAAAATTTGTTTTATTTAATCTAAAAAGACGATTCCAAAATATTCACATAAAAGATTGATTTGTAAGTGATTAACAATAAAAATATTAGTAAGTCAACTATACTTTCATAGTATAATTCACTTGTAAATAAGTCTCACTTTCTAAAATAATAGTTTAGCTATCATTTTAGTATAAAAACTTTTTATTATCTTCATAAAACATTTTTATATTCAAGCTGTTTATAGCTTCATGTTTATGTTATAAAAAAAATAAAAGATGTATCGCATTACACTCAAAAAAAGTCGGTCTAGTTATTGGCTCAGCATCTACGGATTGCTGATTTTTTTGTGTATGCCAATTTACAGCATGGTTTCTAATATCTATGATTTTGACAAGGACACATTAGTAGAACTTCAAGAGAAAGGAGAAACAGAAAGTGAAAAAACTAAAAGTGAAAAAGATTCTTTTGAAAAGGATAAAACGATTGTATCTAATCGATTCTCTGATATTAAAAATACATCATTCTTAGCAACATCTGTATATCATTTCAAACTTAATGATGTATCCATAGATGTCGTAACGCCTCCTCCGGAGCGTTGTTAATACTAAATTTTCTTTATTAATTTCGATTGTTATTTTTTAAAGTTATCAATTTGATGTCTTTAAAGAATGAGATCAACTGCGGTTTAATGGTCATTTTCTGAGCATTAAAAAGGACTTTCATTGTTATTAATTGAGCAAAAAGCTCAGTGATAGCACAATTCTCTTTACGTCAAAAATTATAAATAATAATGAGTAATAAAAATTTGTTTTCCAATCTTAAGCATGATTTACCGGCAAGTCTTGTCGTATTTTTAGTCGCTGTTCCATTGTGTTTAGGAATTGCATTAGCTTCTGGAGCTCCTTTATTTTCGGGAATTATTGCTGGGATTATCGGTGGAATCGTCGTCGGTTCTTTAAGTGGTTCGCCTTTAGGCGTAAGTGGCCCGGCTGCTGGTTTAGCCGTTATTGTATTAACTGCTATTAATGAAATGGGTGGTTTAGCTGGTGGAGGATTTGAAATTTTCCTTTTATCAGTCGTTTTAGCTGGTGTGATTCAGTTGATTTTGGGTTATGCGAGAGCGGGGATTATTGGTTATTATTTTCCATCGTCTGTTATCAAAGGAATGTTGGCCGGAATTGGAGTTATCATTATCTTGAAGCAGATTCCTCACGCTTTTGGTTATGATGAAAATCCAGAAGGCGAAATCGCATTTTTACAGCCTGATGGACAAAATACCTTTTCGGAATTAGTACATATGATGAATTTCATAAGTCCTGCGGCTATTATTATTACACTTGTTTCTTTGGCAATTTTGATACTTTGGGAACAGCCATTTATGAAAAAGCAAAGCTTTTCGAAATTGATTCAAGGACCTTTAATCGTTGTGGTTTTCGGAATTTTATTTAATATGTTTACACAAGGAACAAGTTTGGCAATCAGTGCAGAACACTTAGTAGCGATTCCTATAGCGACAAGTTTCTATGAAATTACGAACTTATTTAGTACGCCAGATTTTAGTGCGATTACGAATCCAATGGTTTATACCACTGCGATTACGATTGCGATTGTGGCGAGTTTGGAAACTTTGCTTTGTGTAGAAGCGACGGATAAATTAGATCCGTACAAACGAATTACGCCAACGAATCAAGAATTGAAAGCTCAAGGAATTGGTAATATTATTTCGGGGTTAGTTGGTGGTTTACCGATTACGCAGGTTATCGTTCGTAGTTCTGCGAATATTCAATCTGGTGGTCGAACGAAAATGGTAGCTAT
>CAWVWD010000158.1:0-8321 GCA_963933585.1 uncultured Saprospiraceae bacterium | reverse complement strand
ATACATTTAAAGTATCTCTCATACTATCCAATACATCCTTATAAATTGGACTTACTGCTTTCAATGTTTGGTCAAGTGTAATATCACCTGATTTTGCATCAGAAAGTTTGGCAATTTCAGCTTTAATATCATCCGCACGTTTCTCTTTTAGAAGACCGGCTGCTAAGTTGTCATCGACTTCCTTATTCAGAATAGCTACCAAATCTTCTGTATTAGAAACATTTGAATAACTAATTTCATTGGCCTGAACGATGGTTGTGTTAACCCAAGGATAATATGCTGCAGCGAATGAAAGAAAGTTACTACCCACACTTTCACGGAATTTACTGACAATATCTTCATCGTCAAGCGTTCGGGATTGGTCACCACCGTGAATATCAAGGATAGTTACTCGACTTTGCATCTCAAAGCCACAATGCTTGATAACCGCTTGATAAAGGCTGTAACAGTCATCTACTTCCAAAAGAACTGCATCCGGAATAACGATCATTGTCGGTTCTTGCTCTTTTAACAGAGCAGTTAATCCACCTTCATTTTCCACACCGGTCAATGCGGTTGCACCGACTGCATCCGAGTAACTTCCTACGGAAACAATGTAACAGTTACCACCACCATTAGCGAAGAACAAACGAAGCGAATTGTATAGCATGTATTTGCTATCCTTATTAACTGACAATGAAAAATCAGTTTCTTCATTTGGAGTAATGGTGAATGTCGTTTTTGGAGCACCACCGAACATATCAATGTACTCCGCCAATGACGAAACCTTGGTTGGAACATCGGTAAGTTCTTTCTTACCTCTTAAAGCCCTTTGTGTATAGCCAATAAATGCAGGTACTGCAGTTGGTACAGCCACTATTGAACTGGAAAAGGCACTTTTCTCCTCGACGTAAACACCTGGAGTTGCTAATACTTTTGCCATAATTTCAAATTGTAATCATTAAAAAACTATTTTTGTACAATAGATAGCGAATACCTTGATTTCATATTACTATAAATAAAGACCTTTGCTACCGTTTTTATATAAATTGAAAGCAGATGAAATAAATACTTAATTATGTCCTCTTCTTTCATTAATTTTTATTGAATAAGGTTAGATTTTTGTTTTGATGGCCCTATATTTTTATAAACATTTGAGCAAATATTATATCTGAACCTCTATCAACTGTTATATCCTTGTATGTCGGAGTCGGTAATTGTATCGTAATTCGTTCTTGTGTATTCTTCTTAAATGCCTTTAATTGAAACCTAAAAGGAAGCGATTCCTTTATTAATAATGGTTTTTTGGATTCAATCATAATAGCTTCGTCACCTGTGTAAATCGTCACTATCTTTGGCGTCGAAAATGCCGCACTATTATCTTTTTTTACCGACTCTATTTTCACCTTCTCGTAAATCGTACTTGCTTTATATTTGATAAAGTAATATTTCCAAATAGCTTCCCTCGCTCCAAAATTCACTTTGTAATCTACTTCCTCATTTTCCGGTAAATGTTTTGCATACAAATCAATCATCGCTACTATTCCTCTAGGTGCTTTCGGCATCATATAAAACGAGTCAATAATTTTTTTGCCCTGTGTTATATGATATAAACCTAAAGGTTCTGCGGAAAGGTTGATACTCAATGGTTGATTACCTGAACTTTCCCAAACATCATTCATACTATAATCCTTAATAATAGTCGCTTTGTTATCATTCTTATTAGAAAAATTATAAATAAATTTATTTGGAAAATAAGTACATTTATCATCATCCGAAATGACCGATTTTTTGCTCAAAGTACTTTCTTTATTTTCATTACTCAGATAAATTATTTCGTTCATTTTCCGGAAACTATAGGAAGTGTAGGTATCAAAATAAGGATCGGTCGTAGTGATAGAAAAACTCAGTTTTTGAGTATCAATATTTTTCCCGAATAACTTACTACCGTTTTTTGCTAAATAACCTATTACGAAGCCATTTCGAGTAGCCCGATAAATCAATTGGTTATTTCGCAACCATATCTTAGTCTCGATTGTCGGTTCAATAGACATCCCTTTTATTTCTTGGTCTTTGAAATAATCATGTGAGATACGCACACTACAAAGTGTTTTATACCTTAAAGTGATGTCTAAATTCGTTTGCATAAAGCGTATTTTTTTAGTCTATTAATTGTATAACACAATCCACGATGATAATCATGGGAAATTTTAAAATAAATCAAACCCTCCAATTGGTGGAATTTCAGGATTAAGGGTATCATCTTCTATCTTCAAAGTTCGTACTCGATAAACTATTGAAGGCGTATATTTTAATCCTAAATATTGGAAAACACTACCTAATTCTCTCCATGGAATATTTTCTATTTCAAATAAAATTTTATCTGCTTCAGGAGGTAAATAAGGTGTATCATGTGATTCAAAAGAACTTCTACTTTGAAAAAAGCTAATCACACCGGATATGAATTTTAATGCCTCTAAATAATTATTAGGAGCGAAGTAAGCATAGAAAATCACATAAAGATTAATCGCTACCGGAGGATTTTGTCCGGGATGATACACCTGTCGGCTACCATCTTTTTCAATATTGATTAGAGAACAAATAATTTTATTTTCTTCCTTCAATTTGATAGAACCATCTTGACCAATTAAATTTCCAATAATTACCTTATTACTTTCTACATCTAACTTCGCAGAGAGATAATTATTTAATTCGGAAACGACAGCTGGTAAAACTTCATGTATCATAATTAGTAATTAGTAGCAAGCGTTAATTAGTAGTTTTCCTCTTGAACCTTTATAGATTTACAGGTATTAATCAGCCTTCAGCAGGTGGCGGTATCGTCAAAAGACTAATAGAAGCACCAACAAATCGAGCGATATAAACACCAATAAATCCTAAAATCAATCCTAATATATATAGGTTCGTAAGCATCGAAGTATCTTCGTCCGTGATCACGGTTGTGTCACTTGTAAAGCCAATTAACCATAGAAATAGCAAGCCTAGCGGAAAAGCTAAAATGAATGCAACCACAAACCATATAAATTCTTTTGCTAAAAACTTTTTCATATCTATTTTAGTAATTAAGTGAACGGTGCTTTTGAATCAATCTACTCACCATATTTTATGGCAAATTGGAACGAGTATTAATTTTCAGCTTATCTAAGTAATTGATAATCAGATAACCGATCCAAATTCCTATAAAGAAATACCATATCGTTTTGTCTGCATAATCCATAAATCGTAACCACAATAGTAGTAAGAACACGATACAGAAAATGAAGCTACTCATGAAAATTCGTTTGGAGAATAATATTCCACTGACTTGTTGCCTCCCGAAGGAGAAGCTGAACCCTGCAAACATAAAAAGTATCAGAAATGCAATACTGACACTCACATAAGTTCCATTTTTTCCTAAGTATTCTGATAACGCAGAACGTTCCTTGACATCCGGTTCTTGTAATGCCGCAAATTTTGTATCAATTAAAGACCAGAGTTCTGGATAACCATTATCATAACCTAAAGCCCATATTCCAATTCCTCTTAATTTTTGCTCATCAATCCAATCATACTTGGCCGAAAGTGACTGTTCATTATCAAACCAACACTCAACGTATTCACCCGTTTCTTCATCTACATATTCAAAATAACAACTTGCGGTGCTATCATCATACGTAATTTTGTGTAGGGGCTCATAACTCGTTCGAATCGCTCGGTAAGTCAGAGATTCTGTGAATTGTCCATCTGAAAAATTCGCATCACTTGCTCTCCAAACCCTGCCATAATAAGGAAATGCCATAATCATTTTACTTTCTGGCAAACCGGAATTGATATATTTAGTAACCGTATTTTGTAAATTAAAGCCTGTTTTTTTAGAACCTTTAGGAGGAAGCGGAGCGATTGGACCGGGCTTTTTACTTGAACCAGAGTGGTAATCGTAACCCATAATAACGAATCGTTCCACGAAAGGTAGAATCGCTTCAATATCAAAAGCTTTGGTGTGATCATAAGCTGGTAATGCAATCGTCACTTGATATTTAGGATTTACCTGTGTTAAAACGACATATAAAGTTTTGATAAAACGAGTCAAATTATCCCGACTTGCATTAGGAATATTCTCAAAATCAATATTTACACCATCCGCATTTCGGTATTCTAATAAAGAAATCAAGCTATCAATAAGGTTTTGTTGAGCCGTAAGATTCGAAAGGAAAGCTAAATTATTAGCCTTTCCATGATTCGTTACGGTTAATAAAACCTCACAGCCTTTCGCATGTGCACTATCAATCAGACTCGTTCTTTTCCAGTCTGCAATCGGCTCTTTGGAACGATAACTACCTGTCTCAGGATTGACATCATAAGAGAAATAAGCGATGGTCGTTAGTAGATTGAAATTATAACTTTCGTAAGCATTTCCCATATAATATGGGTGCCAACCAAAAACCTCAAAGCCTTCTTTTAAAGTGCGTTGTGTTTCAAATTTAGAATCTACAAGTTCTCCTCCAGTATCTACCTGCCGTCCAATTCGTTTATAATAACGATTAATCTTACGCAGCTTGCTGACATTCTTTGTACCAACCGTCGCTTTTTGAGCTTCTCGAATACCTTTTCGACCATATTTTCTAAGGAATCGTTTCAGTAATGAAGGCTGTTGCTCATATTTAGCTTCCACTTCCTGAAGTGCATCACCATCACTTTCTGTATTGTCGTTGTCTTTGGAACAACTTACGAATACTGAAAGTCCGATTAGCAAACAAATGGTAAAGCTGATATGTCGATAAATTCTTTTCATAATATTTTTAAAAAATCGAATGTCATTTTAGAATTTCAATCGTTAAAAGTTGATTTTTATTAAAATTTCTCATTTTAATAAAAAATTCCCTTCAAACTAAGGTTCTTTTTGAATTTCATAATCAATAAGAATATTGATAAAATAAGTAAGTAATAAACCAATCATAATTCCAATAATTGTAACGGAAATAGGATAGGTTTGGAAAATCAGATTTTGAAATAAAATCCGTGTTAAAAAGAGGAAAATGGCTAAACCAGCGATAATGATTAAATAAAATCTAAAGGAATGTAATGCGGTTAAACCATCACGAGATTTCCAATACAACATCGCTATAATAATTCCAAATACAATGATTCCTAAAATAAAGGTCAACCATACTTGAAACATTTTTTTGTTTCGGTGAAAATAACTACCGATAGAAAAAGGAATGTTTGTCGCAACCAAAGACGGTTGTTTAGAACTTCTATCATCCAACATTTGCCACATTTCCGTATGATTATTATCAAAACCTAACGCCCAAATTCCAACACCTCTAAATCCATGATTTAATGCCCAATCGTACTTTGCTCCAATACTTGTAGAGTCGTCAAAATAGTATTTGATATTACCGGAACCATTTGGATTATCGATATTGATATAACTACTTAAAGCCATTTTATCAAAGAGGATATCTTTTTCCTCGTAGGTTTTTAAGAAATTTTCATAAGAATAAAAATCATGATAATAGTCCGTAATTACGGTATCAATGAAGCTAATCGTATCTATTATTATTACTGGTTCTAATTCTATTTTTAACTTTGGAATTGTATCTCTTCGGGTTTCTTGTTGTTTGACCGTGGTATAATATGGTAATTCTAATATAAGTTTGAAAGGATTAATTCCTTTTTCGTTGTAATGCTTAAAAGCCGCAGAAATACTTGAACTATCGTTTTCATAAGGATTTTCAATCGGTGCGATAGGTTCGTTATCTAATAAGTCATAATTCGAATTTGCACTATTATTTCCGCCAAGTATAAATAAATCCACATAAGGACTTATTGCTCGAATATCGAAAGCATTATTTTTATCAAAGAAAGGGAGTGAGACATAAAGTACAGCCTCAGAGTTTATCTGTTTTAATCGAATGTAAAATGTTTTGATGAACTGTGAAAAATTCGTTCGATGTTCAGCACTTACTGCTGGAAAATCTAATTCAATTCCGTCTGCATCTTTCATTTTTAGATATGTAAATATCTTATCCATGAATTGCTCCTGAACCTTTAAGGAGTCAAAGAATAAAGTACTCTTTAATGCACCATAATTTGATGCCGAAAAAATGACCTTACATCCGACTGTTTGTGCATCTTCGACCATTGAGGTTTTATACCATTCATCAATAACAGCTTCGGAATTATCACCTCCCCATTCATAACCATGAAAAATAACAGATTCCAACAATGAAAAATCATAATTCAGATAAGCGTCTTCTAAATAATAAGGATGCCAACCAATTGTCATATTAGCCGAATCCCGCTTATTTGTAGCTTGATAAGGTTTTTGAGCAATATTTTCTGGTTGGAGTTGATTACTTCGATAGAAAGAAGATGGATAATAGTAGTTCATTTCAGAATTGTTATTACAACTCCAAACGCCTATTACTATTAGAAATAATACAACTATTTTATGAATTGATTTAATCATTCGATTCTAATCGTTTGTATTCAATGTTTTTCATTAAAAAGGATGGAATATTTGAGGAGAACCTTCTAAAATTGGACGAGATAGAAATCGTTTTTTAAAATGTCTTCTATCTAATCTTGAATCGTTGATTTCAAATATCTTACGATACTATGAAATTATCAACTAAATGCGACCAACTATTTTCCACCTTCCTTTAATATACTTTTTACTTTTTCCGTACCTTCGATAATCGTTTCCTGTACCTCTTTTCCTATCTCTGTCGCCGTTTTTTTAGCTGCATCGTCGAATACTTTTTCGGCTTCTTTCAAGGATGCTTTTTTCAAATCTTGTTGCATGAGTTTGGTTATCTCACTCCGTTGTTGCTCAATTTGTTGCAGTTGTCGTTTCGCAAGCTGTATTTCGACTAAAATGACCTCTAGCTCCATTTTCAATGCGGCGACTATTGCGGAGTCCCCATCTGAACTTTCCAAAGCAGCTATTTTCTCTTGAATTTTCGCTTCCACTTTTTCATTCACGACAGTTTCCTTCTGAGCAATTTCTTGTCTTTCTGCTTCGAGAAGCAGTGCCGCTTGTTGTAATTCCAAACTGCGAGCGATACGTGACGAGTCCAAAAACTTTTGAGCTTCATCGAATTCTTGATTAGAACGAAACCATGCTGCTGTCAACTCTTTCTCCGTTTTATTCAGAGCCGATTTTGCTTCCTCAAACGACATCGCATCAGTATTTAATCGGAATACTTTCCGTATTGTTATCACTGAATCTGTGATGATTTCCTCAAAAGTATTATTAATAGTTACAGCGACCATTTTCAAGGAAATATCAATCGGGCTGACCTCATTATTATTTTTTAAGCAAATAAAAGAAGGTTCAAGTTCAGGTACATATCGAGCGTCTATCATTCCGTATGAAACGATTCCTTGTCGTTCAAATAAAGGTCTGTAAGGTTGATTTTTTAAGAAATTCTCTTTACCTTTTGTTGTGGCAATAGAGAAAATAACATCTTCACCCTCAGGGCGAGAAGGCATATTGTTAAGTTTGCCGATAGCATAAGCGTCTATAGGTTCAATGATACCCAAAGCAGTCCATGAAGTCGGCATATTAGATTTCAGTAATTCATAATCTTCGACAATTTTGTCGCCCACACCAATCCAATAAACATAGAAAGTTGCTCCTGGAATAGGTATGATTTTATACGTTTTCTTCGTTTTTGTCCCGGGCTGAATAAGAGAACCTAAACTTGCTTTTTCGCTTAGAACCGCTGTGAAAATTGTATCTGATTGTGTAATACTTACCGTCGTATCATAAAGTATTACATCTTCCATTTCTACGAAATCATTGATTTCAATAATTTCGGGAACGATGTACTGTTCTTTTTCAATTTTCACATAAACGGAGCGTCTAAATCCAAATGGTTTTTTAAAAGTAGGACGTTGTTTAAGTAAAATATTAAAATCGGTATCTGCGGAGATAACGATTCGCTCTTCCATTGAAGTAACGGCTTTTGCGACTCGTTTGAACGAAGAATTTGCATCTTCAATCGTGATTTTTGCCAATGATTTTTCATTCTTTTCCGTAATTGTAATAACAATTGTATCACCTGCCGAAAAAGGATACGTTAGTAGTTGTTTTTTGAATAAACCAACCTTATAAGTGTTTTCACTAACAGTCGTTCTCACAACTTCTTGAGCGTGCATTGTTATTGATGAAAAACAAAGTAATAAGACCCATATTTTGATATGTGACTTCATGGTTGGAGTTTTTTAATAATTCACAGTAAAGCCCCAAAAGGGGCGAGAACATTAGCACATGATAAATAGGCAAATACTACCCCATTCGTTTTTTGAATTTTATAAATGCTCTGAGCGATTCA
>CAWVWD010000157.1:0-8339 GCA_963933585.1 uncultured Saprospiraceae bacterium | reverse complement strand
CATTACGTTGTAAAAATCAGTTTCACCGTTTGAACCAGGAGCAGAAGCAAAAGCGTCATGCTTTTCAACAACAACAACGTGAAGTTTCAAGTTAGCATTTGCAACAGCATTCGTTGCTGTAACTACACCAGTAATATCAATACTTGATAAATCACTACTTAAAGAGTGAAAAATAGTAATATCAAAATCAGATGCAGTACCTACACGAGTGTCCATTGTAGGAGATTGTCCACCTGCGAATAATGTACCCGGGTTACCTTGAGCAATGTTACCATCGATAACTACGTCAGGAACACCTGTTACACCATAATAAGTAACTCTATCCTGAATTTCTGTAGGATTGTGTGCATTCATTGGATCAACACCCGGCCATGAAGTTTGATATTTGATAGCCGTACGATTTGTCGGATTATTATCAAAATATTGCTTCACTAAAGGATTGTAAGTCGCACAAGGACCACAAGATGCCTGTGTGAAGTGTTCTAATAGAGCAGTTCTTTGTGATTGAGCTGAAAGTCCAACCGTAAAAGCAACAAGCAAACTAAGTAATAGTACTTTTTTCATAAAATTTGTATTTCAAATTAAAGATATGTGAAAAAATAATTTCGAAATTAATTATTTTGTCTATATAGGACAAATTTATTTGCTGTAAAAACATATTTATTTATAAATATGTTTTAAATATTCAAATACGTATAAAATTAAGTTTGGGGAGGAAAAACTTAATTAATAGATAGGATGGTGTAACCTATTGAAACTTTGGTAAGGAGTATTATACAAATGTAAAGTAATTCTTTATTAATAGTGAACTAAAAAAAAATTAGTTTTGTCATGGTTTTTGCACCAAAAAAAATTAACTTGCAGTTAGCTTATAGCTGTAAATCAAGCAAAAGTATAACTTTACTTTTCGAAACTTTATTGTGTAATTACACGTTGATTAATCACATTAATAAAATAAAATTTAAAAAAACTATGAAGCAACTCTTACAAACAATACTTTTTTCATTGATACTAGTGTTTGCTGTAACTATTTCAGCGACAGCACACAATGGTGATGATGATAAAGTAACGACACAACAAACGATAAATAATGATATTCGGGTCTACCCAAACCCTGCTGTTGATTACATTAGAATTACAGATAATGATAATGTAAGCAAAGTTTGGATTTATAATATTTTAGGAAAAAGAGTGAAAGCCTATGATGTTGAGGTTTCAGGAATGAAATTCGATATCAGAGATTTACCAAGAGGAATGTATATCGTTAGATTAATTGATAATAATGAAGAATTGGTAATGACAAGAAGAATTAATAAAATCAATCCTTAATATATGCTTTACTTAAATGATATTTAAAAGCCTTAATCAAGAAATCGATTAAGGCTTTTTTGATTTTAGGGCTTGTATTTATTTAATGATATATCCATTATATAATAATTGCTTCTCGTTAGTGCTGTTCCAGGTGTTAATATTTGTAGGCCGAATCAAAAAGTTATCTGCCCAACAATTGAATTGTTTAAAATTATTATAAAATCCTAAATAAATTAGATGTTTGTTTTGTGTGGCTTTGACTTTTATAGAAATCCGAACCCAACGTCCAAAAGTGTTTGTTTGTAGTGTTCCTAAGACCTCCGTTTTATTAATTAATTTATCATTATTATCATAAACCTCACATTTTAAAATTGGCATACTCGGCAAATCTTCATTAGAGTAGGTCCAAACAGATATTTCTATTTCTTGTCCAACGGTGTCATAAGGTAACTTTCCATCGAATAAAATATGCTTATTCCCTCTTCCAAAATAGTTTTGGCTTCCAAATATTTGTGGTATCTCCCAATCATTTGAGAAATCAGCAAAACCATTGAAATAAATTGCTTTTGTTGGTTTATCAGTAAAAGTCGAATCATTAATCTGGTATAAACTATCTCTTCGTGATTGAAAGCTGTTGAATATATTTCGTTGTTTTATTTGGAAGGCCTCTTTGTATTCGTTTATGTCTAATTCATAAAAATTATACAATTCACTTTTATAAATTAATTTGGCTTTCGCTAATAAGTTTTCATCTGATTTATCAAGTCTTTTGTTCGAACTAATAATTAAAAAAGGCTTATTATTGTATAATTCAAATTCACTTTCTCTTCGTGTCAAATCGTCACTAAACCATCTCAAAACCTCAAAGCTTTTCTCCAAAGGAACACGAGAAGAGTAGTACATTGCTACAGGTAATTCCATTTCGTAAGAACTTCTAAGAGCATAAGCTAAAGCTCGGCCACTTTTAATTATTGCCAACTTATCAGAACCAACATGAATACTTGGTACTGGGATAATCGCTTGAAAATCAGTCGATTTTCGATTAATTCCCTCTAATTTTCTTATGAATTTCTTTTGAAGAAAATAATTAGGTGTCTGATTTTTAATAATATTTTTACGCTGATATTGAATATTATTATAACTTTCTATTGACCAGATACTTGCGAGTAGAATAGTTAAGCCAATGGCTAATGACCGATTTTTTAGAGCAATTTTTGATAACCAATTCTTAAACTGGTAAACAGTAAAAACGGTAAACACATAGTAGAAAATCCATGCAAATCGACCTAAGGAACGAAATTGACGTAAAGGTGGAAATTTTTCTAATAATTGCGGAAACCATTGAAAAACTAAAGCGAATGAAAATAGCAAAATAAGGAATGATGCTTGGACAAAATAATTCAAATTGAGATTGTCAGAGAAGGTGAAAATATCAGAAAATTGACGACTAAATAATTTTTTTAAAAAATTTATTGCCAAAATTATAAAAGCAATTTGTCCTACGAAACCGATATAGCTAAAGGTTTCGCTGTTCTGCATTCTTATGCCGGTTAAAGATTTCCAAAAATCAAAATAGGAACCAAAGTTAGGTAAGAAAACACCTTCAAAAGTCGCCATATATTGAAAAAAACCTCCGGCAACATAACCTCGCTCCCCAGGAAATGGGTCAGTCGAAATCATGAATATTTGGAAAATAGCCATTGGAATGAAAGCTATTAATATTAAAAGGATACTTTTTTGATAATCAAATTTTTTATTATTATAAATAGATGTCACCATAAACGATAAGGCAAATGTTGCGGCAAGCGGCATATAATAAGGATGAATCCAACCAAAAAATAGAGCGGAACAAGCGTAACAAATTCCCCAAAACCAGCGCTTTTTACTTATCGAAACTTGGATTAAAAACCACCAAAGCATCGGAATAAAAGCAATATAACTCAATGTCTGATGACCATGAATTCGGTGCCATTGAGGAGAAAGTGAAAAAATGAGTAAGGCTGCAAGAACGGCTTCCCACGGTTTGAGTTGAAAATGCCGTAAGATTTTGAATAAGAAAACTGGACTGATAATTAACCAGGATAACATCCAAAAATGTATAATTCCAACACTATAATCGGAAATATCAAAGATATGATGATTAAAGAAATTCATCATCTTTCCAATGAGTCCGTGTCCATCCATGAACATAAAGTGTTCGCCATAAGGATAAGCCATGCCATTAAAATTCCAATTTTGACCATATTTTACAAAATAGGATAAACTATAATAATGCTTTAAGCCATCACCACTATTTGCAAATAAAAAGTCATTGGAAAAGTAGGACGAATAAGCACTAAAAACAATAGCAAAACTACTTAATAACAATATTGTTATTGGCAACCTTTTATTGGAAATAATGTTTTTAAAATTGATTTGCATATAAATTTTGATTTATAGCACAAGATAGGCATTTTTCAAAAATGAATACTGTTTTTTGAGACGTGAATAGTAGCTGGATATTGAGTGTTTAAAGGCTTAATATGGGATATTGTAATTAGATAAGTACACGACTTTCTTAAAAGTCAAATTTAATTAATGGACAAAAAAGATTATCTTCGTAATCTAAAAAATGATATAAAATGGGAAAAATAATTGCAAAGTTTTTGCTGAAAATTTCAGGCTGGAAACTCAACTCGAATGTACCTAAAGAAGCCAATCATTGCGTAATGATTGCTGCTCCACATACCACGAATTGGGATTTCTATTATACAAGGTTGGCTTTCTATATTTTGAATATTCCGATGAAAGTTGCTATTAAAGATTTTTGGGTGAAGTTTCCTTTCGGTCTATTGGTCAAACCTTTGGGCGGAATAGGGGTCAATAGAAGTCCAAAACAACCTGGCGAAAAACGGAAAAGTATGATAGAAGCAATGGCAGATGTTATTAAAGTGAACGATGAAATAGCGATGGTAATTGCGATCGAAGGTACTCGAAAAGCTGTGAAACGTTGGCGAATGGGATTTTATCATACGGCTGTTGCTGCCAATGTGCCCATTACATTTGGCTATCTAGATTATGAAAAAAAGGAAGCTGGAGTCGGAGGGTATATCTATCCAACAGGCGATATTAAAAAAGATATGAGAGAGATATTAGACTTTTATCAAAACATAGCTCCGAAACATTCGAATATGTTCTTATTAGATGAACGATTTGTATAAAAAGATGAAAATTAAAAAAAGCCACAAGATGAATATCATCCTGTGGCTTTTTAAATTTGATGTCTTTGTAGTTTTATCGATGTTTCGGTACAAACGTATTATAGAATTCTTTACTTAGAAATATCCAGCCAGAAATCAAACCGATTATTCCAGCAACTCCAACAGTATTAAATAAAAAGGTACCACTTTCGAATAACATACTAAGATAAGATGTTCCTGAAAATACTAATATACTCAGTGTGAAAACCCAACCAACAGAAACTAGATTTTGGTCGGCGTACTTTCGTTTCATCCAAGCTAAAACAAATAAGATAGTAGCGTGAAAAAAGTTGAGTTGGACCGCAATTACAAAAGCAAGGTTTTGAGTAGCGTCACTGGATGCGCCTTTTAGAAGTAGAATCATACCGCTTGCAAAGACACCTATTATAGATAGAAAAACTCCGAGGAATAATAATTTACGATTCATTGTATATAATTTTGTGGCTGAATATAAAATTAGGATAATTATAATTCGTTTTATTGAAATTGATACTTTGTGGATAATAGAAGGGATGTATGAATAATATTTTTTTTATACTAAACATTCATTAGCTGTAACGAATTGATTTCATTTTCAAAATTAGTAATATTCACCGATTTTAATATAAAATGGTCTTATTTATTTTATGCTTTCATAGATTAAATATATTCTAGTATACTTAAAATCAGACCTAAATAAAACTCAAAAGCTCATAATAATATTTTGATATATAGTATTCTATATGTTTTTTTACTTTAAAAGTGAATATATATATGGGATAATTACTTGATAATGTGAATATTTTATAATTTTGCGTGCGTTTCAAAAACGTGTTTAACATATTTTTAAGAAATTATTACAAATCCAAATTAAATAAAACTTTATTATTAGATGGGAACTTTATTATTAGTAATTGCAGGATTAGGTGTAGTTGCTTTGCTTTTTATGGCATGGCAATCAGCATGGGTAAGCAGACAAGATGCGGGAACAGAGAAAATGGCTCGTATTGCTAAATACATCGCAGACGGTGCGATGGCCTTTTTGAAAGCAGAATACAAGGTTTTGTCAATCTTCGTTGTATTGGTAGCTGTACTATTAGGTGCATCTGGTGCGTCAGTCGAAGATTCAAGTGCGTTAGTTGCTTTATCATTTATCGTTGGTGCGATTTGTTCTGCTTTAGCAGGATTCATCGGAATGCGTGTAGCGACTAAAGCAAATGTTAGGACAACAAATGCGGCTCGTACAGGATTGAGTCACGCTTTGAAAGTAGCTTTCCGTGGAGGAGCAGTTATGGGATTAGGTGTTGTTGGACTTGCTTTATTAGGTTTAGGTTTGTTATTGCTTCTTTATACAAACATCTATGATGCACAGACGGAAATGAAAACAATCTTAAATGTAATTACAGGATTTTCATTTGGTGCGTCTTCTATCGCATTATTTGCTCGTGTTGGTGGTGGTATTTATACCAAAGCAGCGGATGTTGGAGCAGATTTAGTTGGAAAAGTAGAAGCTGGTATTCCTGAAGATCACCCGTTAAATCCTGCAACTATTGCGGATAATGTAGGTGATAATGTGGGTGATGTTGCTGGTATGGGAGCGGATTTATTCGAGTCTTATATTGGTTCTATCATTGCAACGATGGTTTTAGGTTTTGCATTACTAAACAAAAATGCGGCTTTTGGTGTCGATGCTGATGCTTTTGGCGGTTTATCTCCGATTGTTTTGCCATTAATGTTAGCGGGTGTTGGTATCATCACTTCTATCATTGGTACTTTCATGGTTAATGTGAAAGAAGGTGGAAACCCACAAACGGCTTTAAATATTGGAGAGTTTGGTTCTACGGCTATTTTAATCGTGGCATCTTACTTTGTTATTACAAACGTTTTACCGGAAGGTTGGTCTTATAAAGGGATTGATTATACTTCAACAGGTGTATTTATCGCAACGGTTATTGGTTCGTTAGCAGGTGTTGGTATTGGTATGATTACAGAATATTATACAGGTTTCGGTACGAAGCCAGTTATGAGTATCGTTAGACAATCCGCAACAGGTTCTGCAACAAATATTATTGCAGGTTTAGGAGTTGGTATGCAATCTACTGCAGTTCCAATTATTATTTTGGCAGCAGCTATCGTGGGTGCACATCACTTTGCAGGTTTATACGGTATCGCAATCGCAGCAGTTGGTATGTTAGCAAATACAGGAATTCAGTTGGCAGTTGATGCTTACGGTCCTATTTCTGATAATGCTGGGGGGATCGCTGAAATGGCTGAATTACCAAAAGAAGTTCGGGAAAGAACAGATAAATTAGATGCAGTTGGTAATACGACGGCAGCTATTGGTAAAGGTTTCGCTATTGGTTCTGCGGCATTGACGGCTTTAGCATTATTTGCAGCCTTCATGGAAACAGCAGGTATTTATAGTATTGATGTTGCGAATCCTGTTGTAATGGCTGGTTTATTCTTAGGTGGTATGTTGCCATTCTTATTCTCGTCAATGGCGATGAATTCAGTAGGAAAAGCAGCAATGGACATGATTCAAGAAGTTCGTCGTCAGTTCAAAGAAATTCCAGAATTACGTGCCGCATTGGACGTAATGAAAAAGAATGACGGTAAAGAACAAGACGAATGGTCTGCAGCAGATAGAGCAACTTTTGAAGCAGCAGATGGAAAAGCGGAATATGACAAATGTGTTCAGATTTCAACAGATGCTTCTATTCGAGAGATGATTTTACCAGGTATTATGGCAATTTCAGTTCCTGCATTAATCGGTTTTGCCGGTGGTGCTGAAATGTTAGGTGGATTGTTAGCAGGTGTAACGGTTTCAGGTGTTTTAATGGCGATTTTCCAATCAAACGCAGGTGGTGCTTGGGATAATGCTAAGAAAATGTTTGAAGATGGTGTTGAGATTGATGGCAAGATGACTTATAAAGGTTCTGATGCTCACAAAGCAGCAGTGGTAGGTGATACCGTTGGAGATCCTTTCAAAGATACTTCTGGTCCTTCATTGAATATCTTAGTGAAATTGACTTCTATCGTCGCTTTAGTAATCGCTCCTTTCATTGCAGTTGATATGGTTTCAACAGAAACAGAAACAGGAACGAACGAAGATGATACAAAAATTGAGCAGGTTCAACCAGCTCAAGAGGAGACTTTAGGTGAAAACACGTTACAATTGAAATAAGATTTTGCGTCCCCAATATTTGGGATTAGATATCTTTAATAATAGAAAGCCTTCTTCGATGATTCGGAGAAGGCTTTTGTTTTTTGAACGGTTAGTTGAACTTTATAATTTCGGTTTTAAATTCAAGTATTCTAAAAGTGTATAGCGTTTTTTATCTCATATGAATTTTTCTTTTTCTAATTACGAATTACAAAACATCGTTTTTATTCAATTTACTCTAAACGAAACCTTATCGGCAAATTAAATTGAACTCGTGCAAACTCCCCTCGTTGCATTCCTGGTTCCCACTTTTCCGTCATCAAACTCATTAATCGAAGTACTTCTTCATCACATCCTCCACCGATTGCTCTCACAATTTTAGCACCCGTAATTGAACCATCTTTTTCAACAATAAATGAAACGACAACGGTACCTTGTATATCATTCATCCGAGCGTACGTTGGATATACGATATTATCATAAATAAATTTGAGTAGTAATTGATTGCTACAATTTTGCCTTTCTTTATCCGCTCCTTCACAGTCATTCGGAAACTTAGGCATTTGTTCTACTTGTTCAACGATATAAAAAATTTCAACAGTTTGAGTATTATTTTTTGTATATACCGATTTCAATATACGGCAATA
>CAWVWD010000156.1:0-8343 GCA_963933585.1 uncultured Saprospiraceae bacterium | reverse complement strand
CGACAAGCGTTTTTGGGCAACAATGGAATGGTGTACCGAATAGTACTGGAGCTATTAATCGAAATGGATTAGTAGGAATTGGAATCGCCTTATCCTGCTTCACAATTACACATTCATGGAATTTCAAGCAATGCTACATTCGCACTTGAAAGTACAGCAGGAAAATACGTCATTTCTACCAATACTCAAGGTTATTTTGATGTAGATTATACTGTCCCTTTTGGAAGTGGAACATTAGCAGGAAAAGCGATTAGTATTGGACGATTCGGAAGTGATTATTGGGTGACAATTGATATGGTACAGAGAACTAAGTTCTCAAATGTAGTTAATTTTCAATCACAATCTAACTTCAATGCTACAAGTATTTTCAATTCTACAAGTATTTTCAATAATGTAGTGACATTTAATAATCAGACTATTTATAATGGAAATATTGGATTAGGAACAACAAATCCTCAAAAACGACTACACGTACAAAATGGAGATATTTTAGTTCAAAATGGACGCTTGCTATTATCAGACGGAAACAATCAAATAGAACTTAAATCCGACGGCTTAATTCACGCAAGAGAAATAGAAGTCGATTTAGTCACTATTCCCGATTATGTTTTTGCGGATAACTACGAATTGATGTCATTAACCGAATTACAAAAATTCATTGATTTAAACCATCACTTACCAAGTATCAAATCTGCTGCTGAATACGAGGCACATGGTAGTATTCCTTTGAAAGAATTGAATATCAAACTGTTGGAAAAAGTAGAGGAATTAACGCTTTATACGTTGGAACAGCAGGAAGAAATTGAAGCCTTGAAAACGGCTAATGTGGAAATTAATCTACTAAAACAACAAATGGCAGAAATGCAGAAAGTTCTGGAAAGTTTAAAACAATAATCAATAAAGACTTGGCAAGTTTTTATACTTGTCAAGTCCTTATAAAAAATGAAAAATTATGAAAGCGTTATCTATGGCAATTGCTATTTTATTTTTAATCACAGCCTGTTCTAAAGATGATTATTGTGATGTAAAAAGTGATTTATTGGGAAGTTGGAAATATATCGAAGATGAGGGCTATCAATTGACATTTAATAATGATAATACTATGTCCGGAACATATAATTACGATATAGGACTGTATTATTATGGATTTACTTCTTTGGATACAATAGCTTTTTTTCAAGATATTTCTGGACTTAAAAATGAATATGCCTTCGAAATTCGGAATAACGGTGATGAATTAATCATTAAAAAATTTAGAACGAGGGATATAGGGACGGAAAGGTATGATTATGTATTCAATCGTCTTGATTAATTATAAAAAATAAATTCTTCATTATTTTTCATTCATAAATTTATAATCATGAAAAACGTTATAATAATACTTTTTCAATTACTTATATTTTCAATTATCTCTTGTGAAGATAAGGAGTTAACTCCACAACAAGCTATTATTGGAACATGGGTAGGCACGGAATTTCCTCAGCAGGACTCTATTATTTTTTATCAAGATAATAAATCAAAAACAGTAGGACGTGCGGGTTCAGGGGATTTACAAAATTTCTCAATTGATAATCAAATAATAATTTTCTCTACACAATCATCTTCAAGTCAGCATAATTATAACTTTTCCGATGGTGGAAATAAGGTTTACATAAAAAACATGAGAATCACTATTGATATGCAGGATGATGGAGGGATTGAGTATCAAAAATCAAAATAATATGAAAAATATAATTTTAATAATAACATTAATCCTATTCTCTATATCAATCAATGCACAAATGACAGATGTAGAATTAGATGAAACAAAAATTTTTGTACGAGCACAAAAATTAACTCCTGAAAAATTAGCCAAATTATCAGAATATGGTAAAATTGAGGATTCTAAATATGAAGAGATCAAAATTAATAATTTGAATAAATCCCCTATTAGTGTAATTGATATCAATTGGGTTGTTTTATCAAGTGAGGAAATTAATATTAATGAAATCAAAAATTTAGAATTTGTTGAATTTGCTTCTTTTTTTGTAAAAAATAATTTAAAAAAATCTTTAGGCATAACTGGATTAATATACGTTCAATTAAATGAAGGTGGTGAAAACGATTTTAATTTAGTTGAATTCGAAAAAACATTCAATGTAAAGGTTGTTGATTTTATAGGTTACAAAAGAAATATTCTTAAAATTTTAGTAGACAAATCGAATAAAGAGGATATTTCAAAACTAAAAAATACCTAGGTTAAACGCACGAAATTAGTGATGTTAAAATAAGTATTACTTTCGTAAAATGGAAGAGATATTTAAGGAAGTTTCCGATTTTCGGATGTCAAAAAAAGTAAAGCATTATTTAAATGAAATATTAGTGATTGCTTTATGTGCCGTATTGAGTGGAGCAGAGGACTGTGGAGAGATAGAAACATATGGAAAAGAGAAATATTTTTTTCTGAAACAATTTTTAGAATTACCAAATGGAATACCGTCACATGATACATTCAACAGAATATTTCGATACTTAGAACCAAAATCATTTGGAGATTGCTTATGTCGTTGGTCAGAAGAAATTATAAAAGATTTGAGCGGACGCTATCAAATTAATATAGATGGTAAAGTTCTAAAAGCAACAGGTGAAAAAGGTAAAAAGAATAAAGCGATATGTTTAGTAAGTGCTTGGGTGTCAGAGTATCATTTAAGTTTAGGTCAAGTTAAGGTAGATAAAAAGAGTAATGAAAAAACGGCTATTATCCCATTGTTAGACGATTTAGAACTAACAAATGCTTTAGTAAGTATAGATGCAATGGGATGTGATAAAAAAATAGCTAGCAAAATAGTATCGAAACAGGGAGATTATTTATTGGCACTAAAAAAGAATCAAAAATCGCTATATGAAGAAGTAAATGATTGGATGAAAGGTTGTAAAGACAGTTTTGATAGACATGAGATGGTTTGTTATACTGGTGGACGAATTGAAAAACGAGTGGCTTATGTATGTAACGATTTAAGGTTTATAGATGAACTAGAAAATTGGAAGGGATGTAAGCGTATAATTATGATTGAAAGCGAACGAAGTTTTAAGAATAAGTCAAAAGAAACAAGTAAATCAATACGCTTTTACATTAGTAGCTTAGAAGAGAATGCAGAATATTTTAACACTCATGTTAAAAATCACTGGAGTATCGAAAATAATTTACATTGGCAATTGGATGTTGTTTTTTCAGAAGACCAACAAAGAATTAGAAAAGATAATGGAGCTGAAAATTTTTCTACACTTAGAAAAATGGCTTTACAGCTTATTATTCAGCATAAAGGCAAGCAAAGTTTAAAAAAAGCACGGAAAAGGGTAGCTTGGAATGAACGTTTTTTAATTCAAATCTTACAATCAATTTCGTGCGTTTAACCTAAGTTTTTTGGAGCAATGACTGAAAAGGAAGAAAATGTCGGTTATTGCAAAGTTTTTTTACATCAAGGAAATTATTACAGGTGCAAATCATTGTGGGCGAATTAGTACAAGATACTTTGTATCAAATTTAAACTTTTTCACCGAATCACAACACCACAACACCTGCCTAAACCGCAAAATATCCATCGATCAAAACGGCAACATCAAAAATTGTCCAAGTATGACAAAAGACTATGGAAATATAAGTTCTACCACTTTACAAGAAGCCTTAAATCACCCCGATTTTAAAAAGTATTGGAACATCACGAAAGATAAAATTAGCGTTTGTAAAGATTGTGAGTTCAGGCATATCTGTACAGATTGTCGTGCATACATAGAAAACCCCGAAGATATTTATAGTAAGCCATTAAAATGTGGCTACAACCCTTACACTTGTGAATGGGAAGATTGGAGTACGAATCCATTGAAAGAAAAGGTGATTAAACATTATGGAATCGCTATGGTATAAATGATTCCTTTTAAATAAAGACCGTCATTCCGATTCCGAGGACTCGGGATTGGAATGACGGTCTTTTTATATATTCATTAAAGTATTTTCCAAAAAAATCCTTACTTTGGCAACCTATTCGCTTAAACATTAGATGTTAGTAGTTTGACGAACAATATCTAATGACTAATAACATCTAACTACTTAATACTAAACACAAAAACTTGAGTTTTCCGATATACCAACAATTCGATCAAATGGACTGCGGACCAACGTGTCTTCGTATGATAGCGAAGCATTACGGACGAGTTTATTCTTTACAATATCTTCGGGATCATTCCTACATTGATCGAGAGGGCGTTTCGCTATTAGGCATTAGTGATGCAGCGGAACACATTGGAATGCACACTTTAGCCGTAAAATTACCTTTCAAACAGTTCATCGAGGAAGTACCTTTGCCTTGTGTGGCACATTGGCGACAGCGACATTTTGTGGTGGTTTATCGTACTTCTAAAAAGTATGTTTATGTGGCGGATCCTGCGGTTGGAAAGATAAAAATGACGCATGAGGAATTTTTGAGTGGTTGGGCAAGTAGCATAAAAGATGACGAGCCAGAAGGTATTTTATTACTCGTGGAACCTACGCCAGATTTCTTTGCACAAGACGGTGAAAAGATTGATAAGACGGGTTTTAAATTTCTTTTTACGTACTTATTCAAGTATAAGAAACTTTTATTTCAATTAATTCTTGGATTGATTGTAGGTAGTTTACTACAATTAATTTTACCATTTTTAACGCAATCTATTGTCGATGTTGGTATTAATAATCAAGATGTTGATTTTATTTATTTGATTCTTTTTGCTCAATTAGCGTTGTTTTTGGGGCAAGTTTCGGTGAACCTGATTCGAAGTTGGATTTTGCTACATATTGGAGCGAGGATAAATATTTCCTTGATTTCTGATTTTTTGATTAAACTAATGAAATTACCAATTTCCTTTTTTGATACAAAGGTAATCGGTGATTTGCTGCAACGAATAAACGATCATTATCGGATTGAACAATTCTTAACATCTGCGACATTGAGTACGTTATTTTCAATGGTCAATTTCGTTATTTTTGGTATTGTTTTATTATATTATAATCCCGTTATCTTTCTAATATTCATCGTTTCAAGTGTATTATATGCGGTTTGGATCATATTATTTTTAAAGAAAAGAAAAGAATTAGATTATAAACGTTTTGACGAATTGGCGGACAATCAATCGAAATTGATTCAGTTAATTCGAGGGATGCAGGAAATAAAATTACATTCTTCTGAAAAGCAAAAACGTTGGGAATGGGAACGGATTCAAGCGAAATTATTTAAAATTAGTTTGAAAAATTTAGCCCTCGAACAGTATCAACAAGCGGGTGGTTCTTTTATTAATGAATTTAAAAATATTATGATTTCCTTTATTGCGGCAACGGCTGTCATCAATGGAGATATGACCCTTGGAGGAATGTTAGCAGTTCAGTATATCATTGGTCAATTAAATGGACCTTTGAATCAAATGGTGAATTTTATTCGAGTGACGCAAGATGCAAAAATCAGTTTGGAGCGTTTGGGCGAAATTCATAATAAAGATAACGAGGAACAAGACGAAGTTACTCGAATGGATATTTTGCCAGAAAAAGGCGATATTGAATTAAAGGATTTGACTTTTCAATATGGTGGACCTCATTCTCCTAAGGTGTTGAATAACCTTAGTTTGACGATTCCGAAGGGTAAAGTTACGGCAGTCGTTGGAGCTAGTGGAAGTGGTAAAACAACGTTGTTAAAATTATTATTGAAATTCTATAAACCAACGGATGGAGAAATTCGTTTGGGTGATGCTAACTTGCAATATATCAAAAACCGACTGTGGCGAAAAAGTTGTGGTGTCGTGATGCAAGATGGTTTTATATTTTCGGATTCCATTGCTAAAAATATTGCAATCGGAGATGAAATTGTGGATAAAACGAAATTATTACAGTCGGTAAAAGTTGCTAATATTCAGGGATTTGTAGAAAGTTTACCATTGAGTTATAATACAAAAATCGGTGGCGATGGATTAGGAATGAGTGGTGGACAAATGCAACGAATGTTAATTGCACGATCCGTTTATAAAGATCCAGAATATTTGTTTTTTGATGAAGCGACGTCTGCTCTGGATGCGAATAATGAAGCAACAATTATGGGAAATTTGGAAGAATTTTTTAAAGGTAAAACGGTTGTCGTAGTTGCTCACCGATTAAGTACAGTAAAAAATGCCGACCAAATTATAGTCTTAGACAAGGGTCAATTAATCGAGCAAGGCACACATGAAGAACTCGCAAAACTTCGAGGTGCGTATTATCGCTTGGTAAAGAATCAACTTGAGTTAGGAAACTAATTATAAACTATGAGTTATGAACTATAAACTATTTGATGCTCTGTTGTAAATATTACGATCAAATAGTTTATAGTTTATAGTTTATAATTCAAAAAAAATGATAGAAAATCCTGAAGATATAGAATTAAGAAGTGAGGAAGTACAAGAGATTTTGGGGACGCCTCCAGTTTGGCTGATTCGGTGGGGAACAACGGTTATGTTCTTCGTTATTATTGGAATTATTGGTGTGAGTTGGTTCGTGAAATATCCGGATGCGATTCCTGCTAAAGTCGTAATTACAACTCCGAGTCAACCGGCAAGTGTTATAACTCGTTCGGGCGGATATATTGAGCGACTGATGGTTGTGGATGAGGATTCAGTGATTGCCGGGCAGGAATTGGTAATCATGGAAAGTAATAACAATGCGAATGACATTTTAGAATTAGAAGAAAAGCTAAAATGGTTACAGGAAAAGGAGAATCGTATTACGAAATTTAAGCCGGAGCAAGATTGGAAATTAGGAACATTACAAGCGAGTTTGTCCCGATTAATGCAGGTTCAGAAGGAATATAAAATGACGATAACGAAGCGTTATGATTTGGAAAAAATCAAACAATTGGAACGTCAAATTAAACAGGTTAAGGAATTAAAAGGAGAGTTAAGTAAACGACAAAAAAATCAGAAAAATGTATTGGCTTTAGCCAAGAATAATTTTGAACGTTCTAAAACGATGGTGAAAGAAGGTTTGATTTCACCGAAAAGGTATGAGGAAGAGGAAGCAACTTATTTGCAGAAAAAGCAACAGTTTAATGATATGGAATCGCAAGTCATTAATTATGATATTCAAATCACAGGAATTGAATCACAAATTGCTGAAATCGAACGCAGTACAGATATTCAGAACTCTTCTAAGGTTATTTTGGTCGTCGAGAGTGTGAATCAAATGTTGACAGAAATCAATACTTGGAAAAAACAATATATCTTAAAAGCTCCAATTTCGGGAAAAGTTTCGTTGACTATTTTTACAGAAGAACGTCAATATATTGAAGGTGGAAAGGAGATCATGGTCGTTGTTCCTTCAAGGACAAATGAGATGCAAGGCAATGCAAAATTGCCAATTGCGGGATCAGGAAAAGTAGAAATTGGACAAGATGTAAATATAAAATTAGATGGATTTCCATTTTATGAATATGGAATTATACATGGAGAAGTGCAAACGATGAGTGCTGTTCCTCGAGAAGGTCATTATGATATTTTGATTAGTTTACCGGAAGGTTTAATCACTTCTTATAATAAAGATTTACGTTTCCAACAACAAATGGAAGGTATTGCAGAAATCATTACGAAAGACCGAAGGTTAATGGAGCGTATCTTTGAAAAATTAATTTCGACATTTAAGAATCAATAATATGAAAGTTTCTGCAATAGTTGCGGCATCAAAAAATAGCGTAATAGGAAGTAATAATGAGATTCCTTGGTATTTACAGGAGGATTTTAAGTTTTTCAAAAAGACAACCTTGAATCACCATATTATTATGGGCCGAAAAACCTTCGATTCGATTGGGCGACCGCTTCCTAAGCGAACGAATATCGTTATTACACGGAATCCTTTTTTTGTGGCTTCGGGTGTCATCATTGTCAATAGCTTGGAGGAAGCATTATTGATAGCGGATAAAAATGAAGAAACAGAAGCCTTTATTATTGGCGGTGGAACGATTTATAAACAAGCGTTTCCAATTTTGGATAACATTTATTATACAGAAGTTCAAACAGAACTTGAAGGTGACACCTATTTTCCAGAAATATCATCAGGAGAATGGCAGAAATCTATCCTACGGTTTCAAAAAGCAAATGAAAAGAATGACTTTAACTTTGAAATTCAATTATTTGAAAAAATATGCTAATTTTTTTGTGGCTATTATTGTCACAATATGTATTATTTTTTTCAACATAAACTATATTTACCTTTGATATAAAATAGTTTTATTTTTTTGAATACTAATAATAAAATGTCACGATAAAACATAAAATAATATTTTTTGTAGTAAAAAACTATCGTTTTTTGAGCTA
>CAWVWD010000155.1:0-8394 GCA_963933585.1 uncultured Saprospiraceae bacterium | reverse complement strand
AGAAAAGACCTTTGAAAAGGCGGATATTATTTGGGTTAATTAGTACACTTTTTTTATTAATTATCCTTTTGGTTATTGGAGAAGTAGGATTTCGAGCTTACTATGCCTTGAAGAAAATTAGCATCGAAAAACCAGAAGCTGCACCGCCTTATAATACAGCCGAAAAAGAAGCTAAACTAGGTTGGCGACCAAAATCGAATTATTTATTTGATGGAAAAATGAAAGATGCAGATGGTATCGAATATGATATTCATTTGACGACAACAGAAAATGGCTTTCGCCAATTTGGAAATCTGGATACAGATAAACCCAAAGTGTTCTTTTTAGGCGATTCTTATACACAAAGTGTGGAAGTTTCAGACGATAAAGTTTTTTATAAAATCATCAGCGATAGTTTACCAATAGAAGTATTTGCTTTTGGAATGGCTGGTTATGGACAAATTCAGCAATACATGATTTTGGACGAATATTTTGAAGCCATTCAACCGGATATTTTGGTGCTTCAAGTTTGTTCTAATGATTTTATTGATAATCATTATAAGATAGAATTAGAAAGTGGATATAAAGTCGGTTTACGTCGGCCATATTTAACGACGGACAACAAAATAAAATATTATCATCCAGTTCCTCAATGGCAAAAAGTCGAAAAGTACAGTCGATTCTTAGGGTTTATTGCCAAACGATGGAATAACGCGAAGCAGAATGTTGGGGTGAAAGATTCGGCTGAAAAGCGAATGGCAGAACAAGGAGAAACTTATGAAGATTTCAAATATGCTATTGAGGTAACGGAATTGATCTTGCAGAAAATCAAAAATCGTATTGGTAATAAGACGCAATTAATGGTTTTTAATGCGGATGCTTATGATCCACAAGCTGCCGAATTCAAAGCAATGTGTGAGGATAATAATATTATTTATTCTTCGAGTCCAACGGATTCTATTCAAGTGATGCAACATAATGGAATTACGATTCGTGCCGGTGATGGCTATCATTGGAACGAAAAAGGACACGAAGTAATTGCTACGGCTTTGATAGAAGATTTAAAAGTATTTTTGGAGAATTAAGAATCAAGAATAAGAGTGTGCTGAATAATTTTAAAGTATGAGCTTTTAGCTTTTTTAGCATCTAAAATAAAGACCGTTATAGCGGTTTCGAGTATTCAATCGTATTTTTTTCAAGGCAACGGAAGGGCCTGCCTATTCGCACGGCAGGTAAATTGAGGTTTTATGGTCGGGAGGTATTGATTTGTACCGATATGACGGTCTTTTTTTTGATTTTTTCAATACATAAAAAAAACATTTTGAACATTACGAATAACGAATTATGAAAAAATATTGCCTTTTATTTTGCTGTGTATTAATAATATTCGGGTGTAAAAAAGATGGAAAATATGAAGTAGATTTCCAATCTATTGCGGTGAATTATCCAGTTTCGGCTAAAGGTACCGTAACGGATAATTACTTTGGAACGGAAGTATCTGACCCTTATCGATGGTTGGAAAACTCGAATCGGAAAGCAACGAAAGATTGGGTAACGGCTCAAAATGAAGTGACGTTTAATTATTTGAATCAAATTCCTTTTCGTAAAGAAGTGAAGAAACGGTTGAATATACTTTGGAATTACGCTCGTTATTCATTGCCGATTGTGAAAGGGGAAAAGACGTATTTTTTCAAAAATGATGGTTTGCAAAATCAATCGGTTTTGTATGTACAAGAAGGTGCGGAAACGAAGGTTATTTTGGATCCAAATGAATTGAGTCCAGACGGAACAGGTTCTATCTCGATGTATAGTTTTTCGAAAGATGGAAAATATTTTGCTTACGGAATGGCATACGGCGGTTCAGATTGGCGAAGAGTTTATATACAGAATTTGGAGACTGGTGAGACGTTGGCGGACGAAGTGAAATGGGTGAAGTTTTCGGGGATTTCCTGGGTTGGTAATGGTTTTTATTACAGTCGTTATCCAGCACCAAATGAAGGGGAAGAACTTTCGGGAACAAATGAATTTCACCAAGTTTATTATCATAAAATTGGTACAAAACAGAAAGATGATTTGTTGACGTTTGCGGATAGAATTCATGCAAAACGTAATTTTTATAGTTCGACAACGGATGATGAACGTTTTTTGATTTTGAATGCAGTAGAGTCTACAAGTGGAAATGCTTTGTATTTTCAAGATTTAACGGATGAAGAATTTGGCTTTACGCCAATTTATGATACGTTTGAAAATGATTTTCAAGTCATTGGAAATATTGGTGAGAAGTTATTTATTTTGACAAATTATAATGCTCCGATGAATCGAATCATCGTCATTGATACTAAAAATTCAACAAAAGAAAATTGGACGGAATTGATTGCGGAAAGTGAAAATGTATTGCAAGAAGCGAAAATTATCGGGGATAGAATTGTTGGTAAATATCTAAAAAATGCAGTCAATCAATTAAAGGTTTTTAGTACGGAAGGTGAGTTTCAGCAAGAGATTTATATGCCGGAAGATTACGGAACTGTTGGTGACTTTGACGGGGATTCTTTGCAGTTATATTTTGCGTTCGAATCGTTTATTTCGCCACAAGGTATTTATCAATTCGATATTTCAAAAAAGGAAAAAGTAACGGCTTATAAAACGCCAAAAGTGGACTTCAAATCGTCGGATTATCGAACACAACAGATATTTTATTATAGCGAAGACAGTACGAAAGTACCGATGTTTATTACGTATCATAAGGATTTAGCATTGGATGGAAATAATCCAACTTGGTTGTATGGTTATGGTGGATTTAATATCAGTATTACGCCAAGGTTTAGTCCTGAAAAAGCATATTTTCTAGAGAAAGGTGGAATTTATGCAGTGGCGAATATTCGTGGCGGAGGGGAATTTGGAGAACGTTGGCATAAAAGTGGAACGATTTTACAGAAGCAAAATGTCTTCGATGATTTTATTTCGGCTGCTAAATATTTGGTTACAGAAGATTATACCTCCTCTGAAAAAATTGCGATTGAAGGTCGTTCGAATGGCGGATTATTGGTTGGTGCTTGCATGATACAACGACCGGATTTATTCAAAGTGGCATTGCCGGGCGTTGGCGTTTTGGATATGTTACGATTTCATAAGTTCACGATTGGCTGGGCTTGGACGACCGATTATGGTTCAAGTGAAGACTCTACACAGTTTAAATATTTGTATGGATATTCTCCAGTTCATAATGTAAAAAAACGAAATTATCCGGCTACAATGATTACAACGGGTGATCATGACGACCGAGTTGTACCGGCTCATTCTTATAAATTTGCGGCAACGCTTCAAGATAATCAAGAGGGCGAATCACCAATTTTGATTCGTATAGATACGAAAGCTGGTCACGGAGCAGGAAAACCAACATCGATGAAAATTACGGAAGCAACAGATAAAATTAGCTTTATGTTGTATAATTTGAATTCATTTAGGGATTAGTAATCAACAATCACTAAAAAAATGGAAATAGGATTTTTAGAAATAACACTGCTGGATGTACTGGATGTACTGATTGTGGGCTTCTTAATGTTTCAGATTTATAAATTACTGAAAGGAAGTTTGGCATTCAGTATTTTCTTGGGTTTGGTCTTGATTTACGTGTTGTGGTGGCTTGTCGATATCTTGAATATGGATATGTTATCGCTGATTCTAAATCAAGTTGTCAGCGTTGGCGTCATTTTATTATTAATCGTTTTTCAGCCTGAAGTTCGACGTTTTCTATTAATTTTAGGAAAGAGTTTGTTACGCCGCCGACCTACATTTCTCAATTATTTTGTCAATAAAAAAAGTGAAATTACTAAACAGCAAAGAAAAGAAATTCAATTTATTTGTGAAGCCGTAGATTTTTTCAGTCAACATAAAATTGGCGCCCTAATCATATTTGCGAGGAATCCCAAGATATTAGGATTATCTAATTATGGTATATTAATAGATGCCAATATTTCTACTCGTTTGTTAGAAACCATTTTTTATGGTAAAAATCCATTACACGATGGCGCACTTATTATTTCGAAAGGAAAAATTTATTCTGCAAGTGCCGTTTTACCTATTTCTGAAAATAAGAATTTACCTCGTGATATTGGGCTTCGACATCGTGCAGCTGTCGGAATGACTGAAAATGCCAATGTTTTGGCCTTGGCGGTCTCGGAGGAAACAGGTACAATTTCGACCGCTCAAAATGGAAATTTATATCGCAATATTTCTGTAGAAGTCTTGGGAGATTTTTTGAAAAAGGAATTTGGTAAAAATAGATAATCATTTTTAATTAAGAATTAGGAATGAGAAATTAGGAATATTTTCTGTTTTGGTGTATTGTCTATTTTCCTTTTTTGTGATAATTAATGTCTAATAACGACTTAATAACACATGCTAGATAAAAGAAATAGTGTTATGCGATTAGAAGAGATAGAAGAATATAAGATTGATTCTGAGAAAGAAAAGGCGATCAAAGAGTTATTACAAAAGAGTTTTGAACTTTATCCAAATGATAGAATTTTTTATAAACAAGTACCAAGTTTTCGATTATTATTATGGGCTGATGATATTTTGGCCGCTCAAATCGGCATCGTTTTTCGAGTAGTTTCGTTAGACAAAAAGCCAATTCGGATTTTTGGTTTGATGGATTTATGTGTAGATGAAAACTATCGTAGCAAGAAAATCGGTTCTAAAGTATTGAAGAATATAGAAAAAATAGGAAAGAAAAATCAAATAGATTTTCTATTACTTTTTGGTGGAATTCAAGATTATTATGAACAAAAAGGTTTTCAGATGGTAACGAATAGTTGTCGTTGGGTTTTGATGAAAGATTACGAAACCTTGGGAATTCTTAATCGAAAAATTCCGGATACGTTATTAATAAAATCGCTTTCCAATAAAAAATGGAACGAAAAATCAGATTTAGATTTAATGGGCTTTGTGTTCTAGGGCTAAGCCCAAAGTCCCTAAAATTACGAAGAGGACGCAAAGAAAAAGCTTTATGCTTCAATCATTTTGATAAGTTTTTCAGCCTTTCAGCTAACAAATTGCTTCTACAGTTTGTTAACCGAAAGGTTTTGTGTTTTTTATAAATTATAAACCATAAATAATTCAGATCTGAACAGATTATAAATTTAAAAAGGAATAAAGGAAGTTGTCGCTTTTGTAAATTTCCATAGCTTCGTCTTGTTTTCCGAAAATTATTATCCATACAATACAGATGAATATACAGCAGCATTTTGAACATCTAGAGCATTTACTTCAACTTGAAAAAGACGAAGACTTGCGTCAATATAAGGAATTGATACAGAACTTGCCATTAGCTGAAAGGCGAAAAAAAGGGGTGAGTTGGTATCCATTAGTGGTGACGAGAACTGGTTTCACGATAGGCGATCGAGCTTATGTAACGGTTGAAAAAACGACAGATTTTAAGGTATCGAATAAGTTTCGAGAAGGTCAATCTGTCCAATTATTTACACAAACGGCTCATATAAACAATCCCGAACGTCAAGGCGTAATCTATACCGTAAATAAGCGGAAAATGAAAATTGTTTTGAATTCAAGTTCACTTCCGGATTGGTTGAATCAAGGAAATTTAGGCGTTGATTTATTGTTCGATGATAGAACCTATCGAGAAATGGAGCGAGCATTGAAAATTGTAAAAACAGCAAAAAATGGTCGGATTGTAGATTTACGAGATGTTTTGGTTGGTCAAAAAGAACCATCATTCGAAGTTATTACAAACCCCGTTACGATTCCTGGATTGAACGATTCTCAAAATCAAGCAGTGAACGATATTATCGCAGCTGAAGATGTTGCGATAATTCATGGTCCTCCTGGCACTGGAAAAACAACAACGATTACACACGCGATTAAACAATTATCTAAAAAAGAAGCAACGATACTCGTAACCGCGCCGAGTAATTCCGCAGCTGATTTACTGACGGAACGGTTGAGTGATTTGGAATTAGATGTTGTCAGAATCGGAAATCCATCGAGAATAGATGAATCGTTGATACAACATACTTTGGAAAGTCGTTTGGCTCGTCATCCGGATTATAAAAATGTCAAAAAGATAAAAAAGGAAGCGGCAGAAATGCGACGAAAAGCGGTCAGGTTATCAAAAAAAAGTGGTTGGCAAAATCGTACTGAAATGAAAGCCTTATTCAAAGAATCGGGCGAAATGCGAAACTGGGCAGGACAATTAGAAGAAAATGCAATCGACCAAATTTTGGCTTCCGCTAATGTAATTACGTGTACATTAGTCGGTATCACGAATAAATATGTGCAGAAAGCAAAGTTTGAAACGGTTTTTATTGATGAAGCCGCACAAGCACTGGAACCTGCTACTTGGATTCCGATTTTGAGAGCGAGACGAGTTATTTTGGCTGGTGATCCTTTACAATTACCGCCAACGGTAAAATGTAATGAAGCTAAAAAGGGTGGTTTTGGAATTACGATGATGGAACGAGGAATTGAGTTTTTGCCATCTGTTTTGTTACGAACGCAATACCGAATGAATGAACTCATTATGGGTTTTTCTAATCAACAATTTTATGAAAATAAATTAGTTGCAGATATTTCTGTTCGTCATAAAACATTGCCACAAGCGAACGGAAATGATATGGCTTTGGAGTTTATTGATACGGCAGGTTGTGGATTTACGGAAGTGGAAAATCCGGAATTCAAATCTCGCTATAATCCGGATGAATACAAGATTCTAAGAGAGCATTTGTATCAATTAATCGAAAATGCGGATCAAGAAGATTTACCTTCTATCGGTATTATTTCACCTTATCGAGAACAAGTGATTTACATTCAGCAAGATGTGGAAAGTGATTCAGTTCTGGCAGATTATCCGGACTTTACTATCAATACAATTGATGGTTTTCAAGGACAGGAACGGGATGTGATTTATATTTCGTTGGTTCGTTCGAATGAGAAAGGAACGATTGGATTCTTGACGGATTATCGCCGTATGAATGTTGCTATGACGAGAGCAAAAAAGAAGCTCGTTATTGTTGGGGATAGTGGGACAATCGGTTCTCGAAAGTTCTACCAAAACTTCTTGGATTATTGCGATAGAGTAGGAGCTTATCGGACAGCTTGGGAATTCATGAGTTAGGATTCATAATGGTTAGGAACTAACGGAAAGTTAAGTTCCTAACTGTATTAATTATTTCGGAATTGTAATTATAAACTGACTTTTTTCACCTTTCTCACTTTCTAATTCAATTTTTCCATTTAACTTTCCGACACTTAATTCTACAATCGACAAGCCGATTCCCGAGCCTTGAAAATGCTCTCTGGTATTCAATCGTTTGAACATTCCAAAAATTTTATTGTGATATTCTTTGTCAATACCAATCCCATTATCGGATACTTTGAGAATATGGTTTTTAGAAGTCGTTTCGCAGGTAATTGTAATCATTGGAACCTCAGAATGATTGAATTTCAAACCATTTTGAATTAGGTTTTTTAAGATCATAAAAAGCATGGAATTATTACTTTTTATATTTGGTAAATTAGCATAAATAATTTGACCATTTTTTTCTTGAATAAATGATTCTAAACTAATTTCTATATTTTTTACAATGGTATTCAAATTAACGATACTTAACTTAATCGTCACATCTTGAATGACTTGTGTGTATTGCATGACATCTTCAATGAGTGTATAGGTTTGTTGAAGGCTACTTTTTATATTATCAAAATACAAATGGAGACTTTTTTGATTTTCGTCAGAGAGTTTTCGTTTAATCAGTCCAATATAGTTTCCAACACTTCTTATCGGTTCTTTTATATCATGTGAAGCGATATAAGAAAATTGTTGGAGAGCATTATTTTGTTGTGTTAATTTATGATTTAGATTTTTTAGTCTCTTATAATTTCGGGTTTTAATGACAATAATACTGACTAATAAAAGAAAACTTATCGTTAAAATTCCGGCAATTAAAATTTGCCATTTATCCCTTAATTCTTGTTGAAAAAGTGCCTGTTCTTGTATTTTTTCTTGTTCAAATTTATCATTTAATAAGGAAGCTATAATTTTATAATCAGTACGATTTGCCTCTTTTCTTTGAGCATCAGACCAATTGATATTTAATAACTGATAAGCTTGTTTGTAATTTTTTTCCTTTGCGTATATTTTTGCCAGAATGGTATTATTATCACTATTTAGATAATTAAATGAAGTACGGGCCTTTTCAGCATGAAGTCTTGCGTCTCGTAGTTTTCCTTGTTTGAATTTTAACGCTGCCATTCCTGCATGATTGTCACCAAATTGTGTCGGTTCATTTTGTAACGCACTTATTTTAATACCTTTATTAAAATAATATTCGGCAGAATCAAGCTGGTTAGTTTGTAAATGAGCACCGCCTAGAATATAATAAACATGGCCAAAAGCTT
>CAWVWD010000154.1:0-8400 GCA_963933585.1 uncultured Saprospiraceae bacterium | reverse complement strand
TAAAAGTAATGAAAAAAACAATTACACTCTTATTCCTAATCTTAGGAACTTTCACAATCTCAAATGCACAAGAACACTTCGAACTTGAAGCCTCAACTGGTTAGAATTTTTATAACCAATTTAATGAAGCAGATATTTATGATTATTTTTACATTGGTTACGGTATTCAATCAGGACTTGATGTTTGGTATTCAAAAAAAAACAATAATACTTTTGATACTCGGTTAGGCTTAGGCTATGCTAATTTTTATCATTTAGATTTGATGGTTGTTGATGCTTCGCATTATGCAAGTTTGCGATTAGGAACAGATGTACAAACATTTTGGAAACCAATGAAGTTTACAACTACGCTATCAAGTTACCTTTATTTACATAAAGAACCTCAAGATATGTTTGGTTTTCAAAGACGATTTTTTACCAATCTTGATTTAGGTTTAAAATTTAGAATGGGAGATAGATTATCTTTGAAAATTAACTCGCCGATTACGATTGCTCCAATGTTTCAAGATAATGATAGAACAACACTTGATAATGGACGAGGATATTCGTTTATCGTTGATGCCGATGTAGAATTAACTGGTTTAAATATCGGTTTGATATATAAATTTAATGATAGAGAAAACAATTTTGTTCCACCAATGTAGTTTTCGGATGTTGAAGGTAATTTTTCTATTGAGTTATCAGAAGGTTTGTTGTATTATGATTTAATTACACATTCTAAGGATATTTTAAATTATAACCAAGGTTATGCGTTACAAAGTAGTATTGATTTATGGTTATCAAAACAGGTGAACGAAAAATTTGATGCTCGAATCGGTTTGGGTTATTCTAACTTTTATCATATCAATTCTAATATTTTTAGAGGTGATTCGGCACAATCTTCTTCTTATATTAATGTCCGATTAGGAACAGATATACAAACTCGTTGGCAGTCAATGCAATTAAGTGTTGCCTTTTCAAATTATATTAATTTAGCCAAAAATCCACAAGATGTGTATGGTTATCAGCAGCGTATTTTTACCAATTTAGACCTTGGAGCAAAATTTAAAATCAACGATAAATTAAGTATTCGTGCAACAACACCAATTACTTTAGCTCCTATGATAAACGGTTTAAGTTGGGCTTATACTGATGAAAATGATGATTTTGTGATTATTCCAAATAGTCGAGTCGGTACATCAGGTTTGAATCTTGGTTTAATCTATCGCTTCGGCGAATAACCAAAAAGGTAATTATTAAAATGACGACACGAATTTGCAGTTTGGATAACTGCAAATTCGTGTCGCTATTTTAAAGAAATTCTATTTAAGTTGTAGTTATTTGTTAATTTATTGATAGTCAGTCCCGAATACTAATTAATCTTATCTTATTCTCACGATATAATAAGTCGCTTCGTTCGCATGTCTTGAAAAGTCGGTTTCTTTATCAGAAACTTTTTCATCACCCAAAACTCGGTCATCATCATTAATAACGAAAACCGTATTTTTATCAATAACCGTTACCGCTTCGCTTTTGTGAGCAAAAAGTAAAGGTTTACCTTTCTTTTTCATCACCAATTTAGGCTCTTTCTTCTCTTTGAAATCGCTCATTGGCAAAACCCATAAATAAGCACCAATTTTCTTAGGATCATATTCACCTTCCTCATTGTGTTCGTAACTTGTTAAAAGGTATAAGCGATCATTATACTTATCGTATTCGAGGCTTGATAAGCCAATAGGCTTATTGATTCCTTTTACTTTTGAAGCATCAAAATCATACGCAATTCTGAAATTGATTAATTCCAAATTACTTTTTGCGTAAACGTAATCAGCAGAGATTATTTTAATTTGATATTCATAATCTTCATATGTTTTTCCCATTTCACGAATACCAAAAAGAATTTTATTTCCAGGAATAATCGCCAAACCTTCTATTTTATAATAGGCTGGAACTTCCAAATTATCGGCTTTGAAAGCAGCTGCAAAAGACTGTCGTAAGGTAATGGAAGAATTATAAATATTCCCGTTTTTAGATTTTGCCTTTGTAGAATGAGCGATTTTGACTTTTTGGTCTTTGTCACTATTCCAATAAATCAACGAATTATGAGCATTCCATTTCGTTTTTTTCTCGTCGTATCTATCAAATGCGGTCGTACCAATAATTAACTTACCGTCAGGCGAAATCGCAAAATCTTCAATTTTACGCACACTATTGAAAACGCTATTTTCGATGTGCGTAACTTTTGTCGCATCAAAACCTTCATCTTGCGTATAAGGCAATTCAAAAACAGCAGAAGGAGCAGTAACTTTATCACTTGCTGCAATGATTTTATCACCATAATAAACTACTGCTGAAGTTTCACAGTTTAAGATCTTATCCTTGCTGTTCAACGTTCCAACGGGAAAACATTCAAACGAGCCATCTTGTGTAATCTTACCTTGACGACCCTTTAAGTCGGCACCTTGAAAAATCGCGCAGGACGTAAATATAAACGTCATTAGGAAAGCGTATAAAGTTAATTTTCTCATTTTAATGTATTTGATTTTTAATTGATTTCAGTGATAAATTCCTACTTTCAATAAAACTAATTACCCAATGCTCGAGAACGTAAGCGCTGTAAGAATGGTGAAGCAAAGATGAAATCTTGTAAAAGTTGATTCTCACTTTCCAAAACTTCTTCTTTATTTCCTTGCCAAGATAGGTTTCCCTGATAAAGTAAAGCAATATTCTCACCGATTTCCATCACGGAATTCATATCATGTGTATTAATGACCGTTGTGATATTATTTTCATGTGTAATATCTCGAATCAATTCATCAATGACGATAGATGTTTTGGGATCTAAACCAGAATTGGGTTCATCACAAAAAAGGTATTTAGGATTTTGAACAATCGCTCTTGCGATACCCACCCTTTTCTGCATCCCTCCGGAAACCTCTGATGGATATTTGACGTTTGTTCCCGTCAAGTCGACTCTTTCCAAACAAAAGTTTACCCGATCAATTTTTTCTTTTTTGGTCATATTGGTAAACATATCCAAAGGAAAACGAATATTTTGCTCTACCGTCATTGAATCGAACAAAGCAGAACCTTGGAATAACATTCCAATTTGCATCCGAATTGCTTTCTTTTGTTTCAATGACAATTGTGTAAAGTTTGTATCATCATACCAAATATCACCGGAAGTTGGTTCTAATAAACCAACCAAAAGTTTAAGGAAAACTGTTTTCCCAGCGCCACTTCGACCAATAAGTAAGTTGGTTTTTCCAGCTTCAAAGATGGTAGAAATACCTTTCAAAACTTCCTGTTCACCAAATGATTTTTTTATATTTTCAGCTCGTATCATTTCTAAGGTTTTAAGGTTGAATATAAGGTGTTAAGGGAACAGGAACACGCCCATACTTCAACACAATTATTAGGTTAATAAAATCGCGACGATATAATCGGCACAAAGAATCGCAATATCACTCAAGACGACAGCATTCGTACTTGCTTTTCCTAACTCAATACTTCCGCCAGTTACATAATAGCCTTGGTAACAAGAAATGGAAGTCAGAATGAAGGCAAAAACGACAGATTTTACAATCATCATAAATACAAAATAAGGTTGATAGAAAGATAATAAACCCATTTCATATTGTCCACCGGTAATTTGTCCAGTCGCTGTAGAGGCGATATAGCCACCGATGATTCCTAAGAATGCAGCAATTATTACTAATAATGGAATGACTAATAAAGCCGCAATTATTTTTGGTGCGATTAAGTAAGCCGCAGTATTTACCCCCATGATTTCCAATGCATCAATTTGTTCTTTTTGACGCATTCCACCGATTTCAGCCGCCATATTTGATCCCACTTTTCCTGCCAAAACCAGACAAGTAATCGTTGGTGCTAATTCGATAATCATCGTATCTCGAACGATGTAACCAACATAATACATCGGAATAAATCCACCTTGTAATTGATACGCAAACTGAATCGCTGTTACTGCGCCCATAAAGGCAGAAATAATCGCCACAATAACTAAAGAGCCAACGCCAATATCGTGCATTTGTCGCATCGTTTCTTTTCCATACATGGAAAGTTTTTCGGGACGAGCAATCGCACTTTGCATCAGAAGCACGTATTTTCCAAAATCTTCTATTATCTTCATTCTATTATTTTAATTCAAGTTGGGAATTAGGAGTTTGTACTTAGAAATCGAAAAATTGCAATTAAAAATCAGTTTAATTTTTTTAGCAAAAAATCGAATGGTACCTAAACTCGTAATTCATATTATTTTATATATTTTATTGATATTTCGTTTATTCGTAATTTGAATTATTTATCCGTTATTTTGAAAAATGGATTTTAATCATACGTTTTACAACGAGAAAACCATTATTTTCTTCATATTACCAATTCTATGCGTGCAAATTTAGGATAAAAAAAAACGCAAATTTGCGAATAGCGAATATTAATTTGTTAATTTAAGTTCAAATTATCAATCACAAGAGTATGAATGTAATTATTACAGGAGCAACAAAGGGTATTGGAAAAGCAATTGCAATTGCTTTTGCAAAAGAAGGTTACAATTTAGTTTTATGTTCAAGAACGGCCACCGACCTGGACACACTTCAAGCGGATTTGTCAAAAATAAACTCAAATATAGATATTTTTACAATGCCAGTCGATGTTAGCAAAAAATCAGCAGTTTTGGCTTTCGGTGAATTTATAAAATCTAAATGGGAAACAGTTGATATTTTAATTAATAATGCAGGTGTTTTTTTGCCAGGCGAAATGATGAAAGAAGCAGACGGGAATTTGGAAATGATGATAGAAACAAACTTGTATAGTGCCTATCACCTGACTCGTGCTATTGTTCCGATGATGCAAGCCGTAAAAGATGGACATATTTTCAATATGTGTTCTATCGCCAGTTTTATGTCTTACCCAAATGGTGGTTCTTATAGTATTTCTAAATTCGCAATGTTAGGAATGTCAAAGGTTTTAAGAGAGGAAATGAAACCGTACGGAATTCGAGTAACCGCTGTAATGCCAGGTGCGACTTGGTCAAATTCTTGGGCAGGTTTTGAAGGACCAGATGATCGATTAATGAAACCGGAAGATATTGCAGATACAATTTTAAGTGTTTCTAAATTAAGCAAACAATCCGTTGTGGAAGAAATTATTATTCGCCCACAATTGGGTGATTTATAGAATTTTGTTAAACCCACTCCAACTCCTCCCTGAAAATGGAGGGATTATTTAAGTGTTGAAATTAGCAGGTTTTACCTCAATATTCAGCCTTTAAGAAGCCCTTCCATTTTTAAGGGAAGGCTTGAGGTAGGTTCAAACCATAAAAACATGAAAACAGAAAATTGGATAAAATATGAAGGAATTCAAGTAGCGGACGATAAAGTAGTGGAACGTAGTCAGGCATATTATGAAATGATGGATAAACGACGTTCTGTTCGTATCTTTTCAGATAAACACGTGCCTTTTGCAGCGATTAAAAATATAGTTAGAACGGCATCTTCTGCTCCGTCTGGTGCTCACAAGCAGCCGTGGACTTTTTGTGTGGTTTCAGATCCAAAAATCAAAAAGAAAATTCGTGCAGCAGCGGAAGAGGAAGAATATACAAATTATCACGGCAGAATGTCGGAAGACTGGTTGGATGATTTGAAAGTGTTTGGGACGGATTGGAACAAGCCATTCTTGGAAGTCGCTCCATATTTGATTATTGTATTCAAAAAAGCATACGACTTGGACGAAAATAATCAGAAATCTAAAAATTATTATGTCAATGAATCGGTTGGAATCGCTTGTGGCTTTTTGATTTCAGCGATTCATCAAGCAGGTCTGGTAACTTTAACACATACGCCCAGTCCGATGAATTTCTTACAAAAAATTCTAAATCGTCCGGATAATGAACGGGCTTATTTATTGATTCCGGTTGGTTATCCAGAAGCAGATGTGGAAGTTCCAGATATAAAAAGAAGAGGCTTGGATGAAATAATGGAAATTTATTGAATTTCTAATTTGATTGTTTTGGGTGAAAGTTTACCGCAGCGTCTTTGGAGTTTCTAGGAGTTCTTCTTTTAACTTTTATTTACTAATTTTCTTTAAAAAATGCACCAAAAATTCTTTTTACTCTGCAGTGAATTTCACACAAAAACGGTTAAATCTAAAACTCGAAACCCAAAACTCGGAACCCGTAACCCAAAAAAAATCAAAAAAAACTCGTAATTTCGCATTCTATTTTATACTAACAAAAAGACTAAGGAATTGTCGTAAAATTTTTACGATTGAAAAAAATTAACATGGCAAAAATAGAATTAATTATGCCCAAAATGGGCGAAAGTATCATGGAAGCGACGATTTTGGGTTGGTTAAAACAACCAGGTGATGCTGTAGAAATGGACGAACCGATTCTGGAAATTGCAACGGATAAAGTGGATTCTGAAGTACCTTCTCCTGTAGATGGTGTAATTCAAGAAGTCTTTTTTGAAGTAGATGATGTGGTGGAAGTAGGAAAGGTGATTGCGATTATTTCGACAGAAGCGATTGCGGAAAGTACGGTTTCTGATAATAAACCGACTCCCGAAGTCGTGAAGGACAACGCAGTAGAACCAGTAGTGTCTGTTACAGAAAGTAATGACTTGAGTGATTCTACAGTTGATATTTCAACAGCGGATAGCGATCGTTTTTACTCGCCATTGGTCCGAAGTATTGCTCAGAAAGAAGGCATTTCGATTGCGGAATTAGAAACGATTTCGGGAAGTGGCAATAATGATCGAGTGACGAAAGATGATATCATGACTTATATTAATGATCGTCAAAATGTGGTGGAAGTGCCTGTGAAGGTGGCAAAACCACAAATAGAAGTCAAAAAGGTAGCCGCTCCAAAAGTACAGCAAGTGAAACCTGCAGCAAGTTATGGCAGCGATGTGGAAATTATCCAAATGGATAGAATGCGAAAATTGATCGCGGCACATATGGTTCGTTCTGTGCAAACTGCACCTCATGTTACGTCATTTGTGGAAGCAGATGTTACGAATATTGTAAATTGGCGAAACGCAAACAAAAAAGCATTTCAAGAACGGTATGGTGAAAAAATTACGTTTACACCAATATTCGTAGAAGCAGTAACGAAGGGAATTCAAGATTTTCCACTGATTAATGTTTCGGTGGATGGCGATACGATTATTCGTAAGAAAAATATAAATATTGGTGTGGCGACGGCTCTACCTTCAGGGAATTTAATTGTTCCAGTGGTCAAAAATGCGGATCATTATAATCTAGCAGGTTTGGCAAAACAGT
The DNA here is from genome assembly GCA_963933585.1 of uncultured Saprospiraceae bacterium. Lineage (GTDB taxonomy): Bacteria > Bacteroidota > Bacteroidia > Chitinophagales > Saprospiraceae > CAWVWD01. The sequence goes on along the minus strand of CAWVWD010000154.1, from coordinate 1,119 downwards.
TAAATAATTTAATTTCTTTGGCAAGAACCAATAAATTGAAACCAGCGGATGTTCAAGATGGAACATTTACATTAACGAATGTCGGAACATTTGGAAATTTATCGGGAACGCCAATTATCAATCAGCCACAAGTTGCAATTTTATCGGTTGGAGCGATTATTAAAAAACCAGCTGTTGTAGAAACAGAGTATGGTGATGTAATTGCGATTCGTCAAATGATGATGATGTCGTTATCTTACGATCATCGGGTGGTAGATGGATTTTTGGGTGGTTCGTTCTTACGTCGAGTAGCGGATTATTTGGAAGAATTTGATGTAAACCAGGATTTTTAGGAATTTTTAGATTGTTAGTCAAAAATATAGTAAAGAAGATGGAAGGTATTTTTAAAGTGCCTTCCATCTAATCTCTTTTATTCGTTTTTTAACTTGCCGTCTAATTATAGGTTATTAGGGACTGAAATATTTAAAGGTCGTTTGCCTTTATCTCCAAAATATTCAAGCACCTCTATACCAAAAAATAATAAATCAATAAAATATGTTTAAGAAAGTTGCACTATTTGGTCTTTTGTTATGTTTGAGTTTTACGGTTTTTGCACAAAAACAGAAACCTAAAACAGCAGGTTGGTATGAGAAAACAGCTGAGATGTATTACGAGAATGGTAAATATCAGAAGGCTTTGCCATACTTACTAAAATACCAAAGTTTCAAACCGACGGATGATAACGCCAAGTTTCAGATTGGAACGTGTTATCTAAAAACAGGTCGAGCAAATAAGGCTCAAGAATATTTTGATTTTCTTTTAGGCCAAAAGAATGTTAACAGAGAGGTTTATCATCTGATGGCTCAAACGTTACATCTTTCTCATGATTTTGAAAATGCGATTTTGTATTACAAAAAGTATTTGGCGGAATTGGATACGGATAATGACGAAAGGTATTTTGTAAAAGATAATATCAAACGTTGTGCAACGGGATTAAAGATTATTTATAAAGATAAGTTAGGTTTGGTAGAAAATATGGGTGACAAAATCAATACATCTTATGATGATTTCGCACCAGTTTTTGCACCGGACTATGATAATATTATAGTCCGGAAAAACTGGTGCGAAATCATCATAAGA
>CAWVWD010000153.1:0-8452 GCA_963933585.1 uncultured Saprospiraceae bacterium | reverse complement strand
TGCAGAAGCTTATTTGTTGATCCTGTGTCTTCGTGATTTAAACAATGATAATAAAAAGAATGTGCATCAACCTGAACTGGATGAAGAGCCTTCGACAAAGTTTCTGTGTAAGCGGGTGAAGCATAGGTGCTTGCGTTCTCCGCAAAATCACCGTACACAACTGGGAAATAATTGCCTTTTGCAGATGTCACTTGTGGAATAGAAATAAAATCCCAAGGTCGTTGTTCTGTGATACTCAACTTAATCGAATTAGTATCATGTGAAATATCTATTAGCCTTCCGCTATATATTTGAAGGCAATTAGCCAATGCAGTTTCACCATTTAATTGCGAGTATATCCGTACAGTTCGATTGATGTATTTGCGTGTTCCAAGGAATAATTCGGCAGAGAAGTCATCGCCTTTGTATTGAAAGTTTGCTATGGATAGAGATATGTTACCTGTTTTTGCTGTACTATTCGCAAGATTAATAGAAGTCCTTACTGATGGCTTATTGGTAATAGCACCATGATAAAAAACACTACCAACAGTAGTATCCGACAATGCTATTCCAATCCAATCATTTGACCCTTCATCATCATAACCTAATTGTACAATCCAGTTCTCCTGGATGTTGCCTAATTTACTTGAATTAGAATAAGCTGTGGGTAAGGTTAAACTCATGCAAGATTCATCCGTTGGGCTTTTTGTATAGCTGGAAGAATTGTATCTAAAATATGTTCATCTATTAAAGGGGCTGTTATGTTCAATGTGATTCCACCCATTCCCCCAACAAGATTTTCCTGTTGTGATTTGTTAAGAATAACCTCTCCCGGAGTAAGCATCGCCGAGACAGTATCTCTATTACCAGTCCCAGGAACAATTCCACCCTTAGCAAACTCTGTGGATTCTATTTTAACAACATTAGCTAATCCTGATGCAATTACTGCAGCCGCAGCAATAAAATTCCAAGGGGGAGGCCCAGCAGCCAAAGCCTTATTAGCACCAGCGTATGTATCAATTACGGCAGAACCTTGAGCGAGTCTTTTAGAAATTAAAGCACTCCCCTTAGCTGAAGAATTTAAACTTGATAAAGCTCCTAACGCACCAGATACAGTTCCCAATTTAGCAGACAGGACATTAGCTTCAAATTGAGCTTTCTGTTCAGAGACGAATTTTGCAGCTTCTGTTTCACTCAATCCTTGGGCTATCATTTCTTTGGATTGATTTACGGCCTGAATATTAGCCATCTTTGCGGCAAGTTGTTCTCTGGTGAGGTTCCCTATGGCTGTGTCTGTTTTTTCGGCACTTATTACCCCACCTTCTCCTGCAGCTTCTCTTTGGGCTTCTAATTCTACCTGTAACGCTTCAACACGTTTCAATGCTCGTGCAGCTTCTGAATCTTCAAGACCCTGTGAAATAAGTTCCTGTCTCATTGCAGCGATCCCAGCTTGAAAAACTATATCATCATACATGGCTGTAAATTTCAGCCCTATAATTTCAGTAGTTCGTTCAAAAGCATTGCTGTTCAATTCTTCCATCTTTTTAAGACTGGCACTCATATCACTAAATGGGTTTAAAAAATCAAGAATTTTGAACCCTGTTATCTGAGCTTTTTCTTCAATGAATTTAAAACTTAACTGGAAACTTTCCATTAAAGTTGAAAGTATGGGTTGCAAATTTGCCGATATTGAAGCACCTATGTTATCCCAGCCTATATTTCCGAGTTTTGAAAATTCTGCATTAGCCTGTTCTATTGCAGGTTGGATCTTTTCTATAATTATATTGCCGACTTCAATCATAATACTCTGCATATTGTTCTTCAATTTGGAAAACTGGGTATTAAAAGCAGAGTTCATTTTCTCAAAGGCTATTTCTGTTGCCCCTGCTGCTTGAGTCTCAAATTGCTCTACGTTCTTACTAAGAACATCAAAATTATTAGCAAGAGTCTGGATCCCTGCAATAGCCGTAACATTAGGAATGAATTTTTTAATAGCTTCAGGATCCATTCCTTTGAATTGTTCTACCGTATCAATAATATTTACTGTCCCGTCTGCGAATCTTTTTACTTCTATTCCAGCAGCCAGCATCGCATCCCTTGCGCTATCAGCAGGAGCACTCAAACTAATTATAGCTGATTTCAATGAAGTGGTCGCTTCCGCAGTATTGATTCCAGATGCAGTTAGAGTAGCCATTACCGCACCAACATCTGCCAGGCTTAAATTCATGGTCTTAGCAAAAGGTAAAACACCACCCATGCTTTGCCCTAATTCATCCATCGTTGTTTTGCCTAATCTAACCGTAGTAAATAATATATCTGAAACATCATTTGCATCGTCGGAGGTCTTGCCGTAAGCGTTTAGTGCGGTAGTTAATAGGTCAGCAGCAGATGCGGCACTGGTGACACCACCTACAGCCAACCTGCTTGCAACCGCTAAGACATTAGCAGATTCAGCAGCAGATGAAAATCCTGCAGATACAATATCGTATTTTGCTTTACTAATTGAACTGAGAGCCAACCCCGAAGATGATGCTACCGCTCTTAATTCCCGACTCATATTGGGAAGTGTCTTTGCATTGACGTTAGTCATCAACGTAGATACTTCAAGTAATGACTTCTGGAAATCCCCTGCTAATTTAGTAGATAAGACTGCGAAGCCTGCACCAACCAAGGCTGATTTCGCCCCTAACCTTATGACGGATCCAGTTACTGATTTTAATGCTTGACCAGTTTTTGCAGCACCTTTTTGGCTGATTTTTAATACTATATTTTTAGGCATTTTCTTTTGCGTTGAGTTTTTCTAAGTTATTAAATTCATTCTCAATTAAAATAAAACAATCAGTTCTGAATGAACTTAATTCGTCCAAACTTGAACCCAAGGGGACATTGAAATTCTTGCAAATGTAATAGTCATTGATCATTTCGACCTGCCAATCCCTAAGTAAGACATCTGGATTGCTAAAAAAGGGAAGGTTGTAATATAATGTCTGTCCAAGTCCATATTTTTCTGTCTCTGGTTGTTTTATCAGTTTTATTACTTCATCAAGTACATCGTTTTTCGTTTTAAATTCTTTTCTTTTGCCAGTGATGGGGGACTGAGCCGTGTAAGGGAGGTCTGCAAATCCAGTTGAGGAACCTTTAACATGACACCAGACTGCATAACTCAGCCCCCATCTCCAGAAGGGGTCTCAAACCCCATATATGAATTTATTATTTCCATTAAGACTTCATCTTCTTGCAGAGCAGTTAAGCCACCCAAGATTTCACCAACCTTTTCATCTGTTCCAAAGGCGATTAAGGCAAATTCATCTGCTAATTCATGGACGTTCTCAGGTTTTAAATCTTGAAAAACCATCTTAACTCTCCCATAAAGCCCTCTTCGTTCTTTGCGAGTTATATCCTTACAATCAAACTCGCCGTGCTTGGTTATTATTACCACTTAGACCTCCCTATTATTCTATGTTAATTTAACTGAAATCAGTTTTTCTGTTCCTGTTGCTGTGCCTTGAAATGGTAACTCAATGAATACTCCACCTTCAGAGCCAAGATCAACGTTATGACCTGTGTACTTAGCTTGTGGAATCTCAAAGAATATATTTGCTGCACCCGAACCAGTTGTTGTACCTTCATCTCCAACCAAAATAGCTTTAGATGTTCCAGCCAACCAGAAAGGTAATTGAGCCACAGAAGTGTCATCCATTTTTACATTTATGGATCCAGTAACATCAACCCTATCTCTTACATAATCTTCAGGTTCACCATCAATGCTATTAACAATGGCATACCCTACCCTTGCGCAGGAATTTGTAATTGTTACCGAAAAGGATTTAGATGTGATTTGAGTCTGGGCTAACTCGACTGCGTGGCAATCGTGCATCCCGTATGCAAATGCAGTATTTGCAACAGTAGAAGCATCCGCAACAGCAGCTTCTCCAACCGTAGGCCTAAATCCCGAGTACATCGTTCCTGATGCTCTCAATCTACCGCCGTTTGTTCCCATATCCATTGATAAGGTCAGCTCTGTAACAACCGCAGAGTGAAGCAATCGAGTTTCACTCGCATCTGGATTGACCAAAGAGACTTGCAATGAAAAGTCAGGTGCTGCCGTACCCCCGACATATTGAGCTGAATGAGCATGCGCCCCATCCATACTGATCAACCCAGTCGTTCCATCTACTTCCATTGCTGACCTGAGCAATAACTGTAGTATTTCTTCTGAATCCACTAAGTAATCAAATGCCCAAGTGTATGAACCACCATTTTGAGTAGTAAATACATCCGAACCTCTAAAAACCTTTTGACCAGTTCTTGGGATAAATTCCTGAGTGATCCCCGCACTAAAGTCAATATCATTTACAGACTCTAAGTTCATTCTGTGTAAAGCATTGTCAGCGTTTTGGGTAAAGATTCCTTGATTTGCAGCATGCTGACCAACATAGACCAGCCATTGATTTCCTGAATAAGTAGCCATTACTTACCTCCTACTTTTTTTATCATTTTTAATTTAATTAATTCGATTGGTTCAATTTCAAGCTCCACGGTCTTACCTCTACTTAGTTTTGCGTGATTTTCATTACCCAACCCTTGGTAATCGTCAAAGGCGTCCACATCAAATGCTGGAGTTGCCTTGTATTTTTCTTTTGTCATTTTCATAGACTCCTTGTTTATATTATTTCTATATTGTTACATACGAAAGTAGCGACACCTTTTAAAAGGGTATCATCGTCTTCGTCTTTACTGTAGTCAATATCGGTTATTCTTCCATCAAACCAGCTCGTTCCATTTGAATAGCTAATATTGTTAAACACTAACCTTTTAAATCGTTCCATAATATTACTTACTTGCTTGAAAGAATTTTTATTGTATGTACCACCAGATTTGACTTGGTATTCAACCGAAATACTATATTCCCTTGAAATGCCGCTTGACAAATGCTCTAATAAAGTATCTGATTCTGGAATTAATAAGAATGATTGGTTACCCTTATGTTCGTCATAGTGAATACCTATAGAAAATTCACCATTAATAATCGTGGCTAAATTCTCCATAATTTCGTCAAATATTATATTATTAAAATCTGTCGGCATTAGTATCTCGATGTCCTTACTGATTTAATCGGTGTAAAGGATTGATCCAATACACCACTTACTTCAAGTTCATATTCATCGTTGATTGTATAAAGCCCTGGAGCAAAACGTATCCACATATTATGTCCCGCCGTTTGCCAGCCACAATCAATCACTTCCTCACTTACGCCTTCAAGCATCTTTAATCCCTGTTCATTTCTCGTATAGGTCGAATATTTGACGGTTGTATTAGCAGACCCCGCTGTAATAGTCCCCCCAGCAGAAATAAGAATCTTAATTACATCCCATTGAGTGGTTGCTGTCCCTTTCACATCAACTATTCCACCAGTCGTATTTACATTAATAGAAACGTCTTTTAAAATACCTTTATATTTTTGCTCCGATTCACTACTGTATAATATGATCTTGCCAGTCCTGAGCATATCTAACCAACCAGTTCCTTGCTCATTTATAGCTTGGTTTTTTATTAGGTCAGCTTTCTCTACGTCATAAGGTCGTACTAGCGATTCTACCGCCATTACAGCCGTGCTACGCACTATAATTTCAGGGTAGTCATTGCCAACTGCGTCAGATGTGCCAATTCCTTTGTTTTTATAAATTGGAAACGGTAAATAAGAACGAATAAAATCACTTGCACGTTTAACTGCTTCAGTTTTCAAATCACCCCAATCACGGGATGCCTCCAACACATTTGAATTTAATGTATTAGCTGAACCTCCGTTTTGATACAATTCTAATAAATCTGTTGCTGCCGTGTATCGATATTCATTATTGGCGTTAGGAACATCTGATACAGAAGTCATTTCCTCGCCATCTAAATATAATTGAGATATGTCTCCAGTGTTATATAGGTTAAATAGATGAGTTGTGCCACTTGCCACCCAATTACCTACTAAAACCCTTTTGTGGTCGTATTCACCTATATATGGCTCAATAAAGGATAGGTCTGTGGTTGTGTTACAATAACTTTCTTGATAGGTACTCATAATTGCCCCTTAATTATCTCACTCATTTCCTTAGCCCGATTGGGAGTTTGTTTAGCCCAGCGTGAATCCAGCATTTCTACGGATGCCCCTTTAAAGTTTTTATCTTGGAGTTTTCTAATAGTTTTTTTGAATTTAGAGAATCCGCCCACCCCAAGTTGATAGCACATTTCAACTATCACTTCTTGAACAGCCGCTGGCGTTTCAATTACCCAAGGATGGCGAGAATAAACTTCTGCAATTAATACCTGGAGTTTGCGTTCCAGGATTAGCCCTGCAATGTCCTTTTCTAACTTTAGATTCTTAATAGCAAAACCGTAACCGATTGTCTCATACCCAAGTGTATCGGTATAGGCACGTTCACGATAGCCCTCGTGATGTTTAACTGATTCAATTAGCCTTTTGTAGTTCATTATTTGAAGCTTTCCATAGCTTTTTTAATTTTTGCAACCATTTTATCGTCTTCCTTGGATGGCGTGTATTTTACTATAATGTCTAACACTATAATAATAAATCCCTTAACACCATGTTTCTTAGTTTTGCGCTTAATATAGCTCGATAGCATACTCATTTTGTTTCTTCCTTATTTAACATTTTCTTTAAACCATTAAATACTACGTCTAATAAAATATCGTCCTTGTCTGACGGAGACATTTTTACAATCTTTTCCAGGATCATAAATCCAAGTAAAACCCATTCCCAATTCATTTGTAACCATTCCATATTATTATCCTTTTTTAAACATATTTAAAACTAATGTTATATGAACTATTGCTTCTATCCACGTTCAAATTTATTGCATCTGAAAGACCAACCCCAAGCGCACTCGAAATCCGATAAGCGTCAATAAAAGTAATTCTTGCCTTTCTGTTTTCCATCCTTGCGTATTTATCACGAGCCCAACCAAGTTTGTCAGCTAAACCCTTTTGCGTAAGACCTAATGATTTTCGTCTCATCTTGATAGCCTTGATAAAGTTGTCTATTTCAATCACAGAGTTCATTATATCGTTACGCACTCCATGTTATGATAAAAGAAATAATTGCCATACCGCCAACCATATAGTTACGCCAGTTTTCTAATGAACGGGTGCGACCATTTGACACTTTTAATTGGTCTTTAATGTCAGGCAATTCCCTGTTAAGGATTGTTTCAATTCTTGTGAGCCTTTCTTTGATGTCCCCACGGTAATCGTCGATGCTTTGGTATTCCATTATTTGCCGTTCCTATTCATTTTAGTTTCTTTTGTTTACTACGATGACATCTCATACATTTACCTATCTTTTGTATTGTACCCCATGATTCAGTTCCGAGTTCATAGGCTTTTTCGCAAATCTTACATTCGTTCAGATACTTCATTTCCCGTTAATTCTTCCACTTAAATAACTAATCTTTTCAGACAAGTCATTCATTTCTCTAATCATATCTTCTCTATGCCTCAAAGATATATCGTCTGATTTATTCCATCTTTCAATTAATTTAATTACCATTCCATTTATGTTCTCTAAAGTCTCGGATTGTCCACGATTTTCAATCTTTAAATCTTCTAAGGTTTGAGCCTGAGCATCCGATTTCTTTGACATTGACACCACTAAATAGACAAACATAGCACCCACTACGCCTATCATCCCAGCTTCCCCGTAAATTGCCATGAAATCCATTCTTCATTATCCCATTATTTTTTCTATTATAAAGCAAAAGGAAGTAATTAATCCTAAGATGCTTATGTAGGTAATCATAAAATCTATATCATCACGTCTCATTGCTTTTCCTTCCGTTCATCGCATTGCAACCTGGTTGTTTACTAATTTATGTTTAACTATATCAATGCGCCCATGACCATCGGAATGCTTTTTAGCGCACTCCTTAACAAATTCTTCTTCACAAGTCTTGAATGAATCTGATCGCTTACTGATTGCTCCGTCGATCCAAAGAAAATAATCTTTTGCAGCGGATGGGTATGTAAGCGAACTCATGGATCCATCAGCCAGTTGAATGGCTTTAACCATACCTGGCTTATTGTTCAAATGCAGAACAACGTCGTGACCTTGGGCGCATCGGCGAACTATCATTCTACTGCTTCTGGCTCCGCTTCTGACTTAGCAATGGATTCTTCCATCAAGCGTACAAATCCATCTCTTGATACAGCGAGTTGCTGCTGGATGAAGTTGTTAGAATTGATCTTGTCATCTATATTCTTCAAATGAATGTAGAATTGCTTTTGTTCGTCGTTAAGGTCATCATTTACGTCGTATTCTTTGTCGTTTATGTTGAGCTTTGGTGACGGTTCTTTTGTTTTAGCCACTGTGTACTCCTGTTTGTTAGTTCCCATAATTGGGAAGTTATTTAATCTTTTGAAGCTTCGTATGCTGCTTTGACCGCATCTGTCCATAATGAACTGGCTA